>NZ_BBMY01000055.1 GCF_000759775.1 Escherichia albertii NBRC 107761 = DSM 17582 | reverse complement strand
ACAAAAAACCACGGGGCATCGTAGCCCCGTGGTTAAAACAAATTTTCAGTGATTTAGTGAGCGCTGGAGGTCACCTGACGACCTGCCGCGCGATCCCAGATAATGGCCAGAACCACCATCACCACTGTTGGCATTAACCACGCCAGACCTTGTTCGGCCAACGGTAAACGCTGCGCCCAGGACGGTAAGATATCGCTGAATGCGGATGCTTTGATCCCGTCGAGAATACCAAAAAGCAAGCTGATAAACATCGGCGGAGCAATCACGCGGGACGAATTATGCCACCATGAGCGCGTAAAACTTAATACAACCAGTGCGATACACGGCGGATAAATAGCGGTCAGCACCGGTACGGAGATCTGAATCAGCTGGCTCAAGCCAAGGTTAGACACCACCATCGAGAAACCGCCGAGGATAAACACCAGCGTACGATAAGAGAGCGGTACGTACTGGGCGAAGAATTCCGCACAGGCACAGGTCAGGCCAACCGCCGTAACCAGGCAGGCAATGAAAATTAACGCCGCCAGCAAGAAACTACCGCCGCCGCCAAAAGTGTGCTGAACGTAAGCATGCAGAATTGCCGCGCCGTTCGCGGATTGATCAACCAGCGACGCGCTGTCTGAACCCAGACGGAACAGCGCCAGGTACAACAGCGTTAAACCAACACCCGCCATCAGGCCCGCCCAGACGGTATAACGGGTCAGCAGGCGCGCTTCAGTAACGCCGCGAGAACGCGCTGCGTTAACAATAACGATCCCAAATACCATTGCGCCCAGCGTATCCATCGTCAGATAGCCGTTGACGAAGCCATTAGAAAACGCAGCGTTTTGATAAGACTCTGTCGCGGTACTAATAGAACCCGCTGGCCAGACAATTGCAGCAACAGACAGGATAACCAGCGCGATAATTTTCAGCGGCGCAAGGAAGTTACCGACTGTATCCAGCAGTTTGCCCGGATAGAGGGAAACCAGAATAACGATAGCGAAATAGACCAGGCTGTAGATAAACAGCGGAAGCGCGGAGTCGCCTGTCAACGGCGCAATCCCCACTTCAAAGGAGACTGTTGCTGTACGCGGCGTCGCAAACAGCGGACCCACCGCCAGGTAGCAAACCGTTGCCAGCAGTACACCTGCAACTTTACCAATTGGCGTGCTCAGGCTGTCAACGCCGCCGCCAACTTTCGCCAGCGCCACCACCGTTAATACCGGCAGACCTACGGCAGTAATGAGGAAGCCGAACGCTGCAGTCCAGACGTGTTCGCCTGCCTGCAAGCCGACCATGGGAGGGAAAATAATGTTACCTGCGCCGACGAACAACGCAAATGTCATAAAGCCCAGAGCGATGATATCGCGCGATCTTAACTGATGGGTCATAAATCATACTGCCTGTGGATGTGGTGTTGTAACGTTAAATTTTTGTGCCAATCCCTGGGGATGATACAGCGGTATTTTTAAACAATTTTAGCGGGAAAAACTCCCGACCAAATGCGGCGAAGAATAGTTTTTCGATTTACCGCTTTAATGCAGTCAGTATGACGGCATCTGATGCGCAATTTAAACGCTTATAACGTTTTAAAGCAAGGAGGGATCTAAAAACCAGAGGTATATATCGATAAGAAATCATCAATCAGTATAAAACACTATTTCAGTGAAAAAGATATGGCTAATCATGCGAACAAAAAATCACCATTCGTTGTGAAATTTAGCGTTCGTTTTTTGACTGCAAACAAAAAAAGCCAGCGTCGGCTGGCTTGTGGAAACAAAAAATGACAAAAGTGGATTAATCACTGTTTTTGGCAATTAAACGTTCCGGCAAAACAAAGCTGAAACGCGCGCCTTTACCCAATGTACTCTCAATATTCAGGCGACTTTCGTGATGATTCACCGCATGTTTAACGATGGCTAACCCTAATCCGCTGCCACCTGTTTGTCGGGAACGCGCTTTATCAACACGATAAAAACGCTCCGTCAGTCGCGGAATATGCTCCGGTGCAATGCCTGGCCCGTTATCTTCAACGCTAAACTCGGCACCGTGCGGTACTCGCTGCCAGCACACGGTAATATGTGTACCTTCCGGCGTATGATTCACCGCGTTATAAACTAGGTTGGAAATCGCACTACGTAGCTGATCTTCATTGCCAGACACTTTGAGGTTGTTATCAATTTCAAAAGTAAATGTCTGTTTGTGCTGGCTCAGAGTCTGAGCTTCACGCTCAACAACGCGCAGCATCATCGGCACATCAACCTTCTCATTCAGCAACTGCGTTGGTGCAGCTTCAATTTTTGACAGTGTCAGCAACTGCTTTACCAGCCCCTCCATCCGCTGGGTCTGTTCACGCATGGTGTGCAACGCTTTTTCTCGAACTGCGCCTTCCAGCGGCTGCTCATGCATCATCTCCAGGTAGCCCTGTAATACCGTCAACGGTGTACGCAACTCATGGCTTACGTTGGCAAAAAAGTTGCGCCGCGCCCCTTCCAGTTGATGCATTTGCGTGACATCGCGCGCCACCATCAGCAACTGTTTATGGGTATAAGGCATGACGCGAATTTCCAGATGCCGCCCGGTGTTGAGTACCAGATTAAGCGGGCGAGAAAAATCGCGAGTTTTCAGATATTGCGTAAACTCCGGGTAACGCAGCAGGTTAAGGATGTTCTGCCCATTATCTTCCGGCCAGCGCAGGCCAAGAATTTGTTGCGCCAGACCGTTGCACCAGAAAATGCCGCCCTCTTCCGTAGTCAGCACCACCGCATCGGGCAGCGACTCCGCGCCGCTACGAAAACGTTTAATAAGATTGCCCAGCTCGCGGCGACGTTTTTTATTACGCAGTTGCATCTGGTGTAAGCCGTACAGCAGCGGTTCCCAGCTACCACGCCCCGGTGGCGGCGTCATACTGCGGTCAACCCACAGCCACCATGAAAGACGCAATAAATTCCAGAAATGCCAGATAAGCAGTCCCGTTACCGATGCCAATAAAAACCAGGGCAGGTAACCCAAAAAAGCACCCAGGATGAAGGCCGGGAGGCAGCAAAGTAGCAGCTCCAGCACCAGCCTTTTCCACGACAGCCGTTCCAGCACGTAAGATACTCCAGTTAAGAAATCATAAGCCCTGCTCTGCGTCCGATGAGCAAGGCGTTAAAAGCGGGTTGAAAAACGATATCCGGTACCGCGCACGGTCTGCACCATGCGGTCATGCCCGCCAGGCTCCAGTGCTTTACGCAGGCGACGAATGTGGACATCGACCGTGCGGTCCTCCACATATACGTTGGTTCCCCAGACATGATTTAACAGTTGTTCGCGACTGTACACGCGTTCGGGATGGGTCATAAAAAAGTGCAGTAGTTTAAATTCTGTCGGCCCCATCTCCAGCGGCTCTTCGCCCGCCATCACCCGGTGAGAAGTCGGATCGAGACTTAGCCCTTGCATCTCAATCACCTCTTCTACCGCCATAGGGGAAATACGGCGCATCACCGCTTTAATTCGCGCCACCAGCTCCTTCGGCGAAAACGGCTTGGTGATATAGTCATCCGCGCCGGTTTCAAGTCCACGCACGCGATCTTCTTCTTCCCCTCTGGCGGTCAACATCACCACCGGGATATCCCGGGTCATTGACTCACGCTTAAGATGTTTGATGAACTGGATACCGGAACCGCCGGGTAACATCCAGTCGAGGAGAATTAAATCCGGCCAGGGTTCATTCAGTTGGTTCACAGCACTGTCATAATCTTCCGCTTCGACTGGCTGAAAGCCATTTTGCTCGAGTACGAAGCAGACCATTTCGCGAATTGGAGCTTCATCTTCTACGACCAGAATACGTCTCGCCATGATTTGCCCTGTTGTAAGAGATAGATTGCGATCATTAATGCGACGCCATTATGCGTCAGATTTATGACAGATTTATGAAAAGAACGTCGCACTCGTCCTCAGGTTATTGATTTCCGGGCGCAGAAAAAAGTAAATCACACACCTGTTTGGGTATAATCGCGCTCATGCTTTTTCGCCAGGAAATTGTTATGCGCATTCTTCACACATCAGACTGGCATCTCGGCCAGAACTTCTACAGCAAAAGCCGCGAAGCTGAACATCAGGCCTTTCTTGACTGGCTGCTGGAGACCGCGCAAACCCATCAGGTAGATGCGATTATTGTTGCCGGTGATGTTTTCGATACCGGCTCACCGCCCAGTTACGCCCGTACGTTATATAACCGCTTTGTTGTCAATTTACAGCAAACCGGCTGTCATCTGGTGGTACTGGCAGGAAACCATGACTCGGTAGCCACGCTGAATGAATCGCGCGATATCATGGCGTTCCTCAATACTACCGTGGTCGCCAGCGCCGGACATGCCCCACAAATCTTGCCACGTCGCGACGGGACGCCTGGCGCGGTGCTATGCCCCATTCCTTTTTTACGCCCGCGTGACATTATTACCAGCCAGGCGGGGCTTAACGGTATTGAAAAACAGCAGCATTTGCTGACAGCGATCACTGACTATTACCAACAACACTATGCCGATGCCTGCAAGCTGCGCGGCGATCAGCCTCTGCCCATCATCGCCACGGGGCATTTAACGACCGTTGGCGCCAGCAAAAGCGACGCCGTGCGCGACATCTATATAGGTACTCTGGATGCCTTCCCGGCACAAAACTTTCCGCCAGCCGACTACATCGCGCTCGGGCATATTCACCGCGCGCAGATTATTGGCGGCATGGAGCACGTTCGCTATTGCGGTTCCCCCATTCCTCTGAGTTTTGATGAATGCGGCAAAAATAAATATGTCCATCTGGTGACATTTTCAAACGGTAAATTAGAGAGCGTGGAAAATCTGAGCGTACCGGTAACGCAACCGATGGCGGTACTGAAAGGAGACCTGGCGGCGATTACCACGCAACTGGAACAATGGCGAGATGCGCCGCAGAACCCGCCCGTCTGGCTGGATATTGAAATCACTACTGATGAGTATCTACATGATATTCAACGCAAAATTCAGACATTAACTGAATCACTGCCTGTGGAAGTCCTGCTGGTACGCCGGAGCCGCGAACAGCGCGAGCGTGTATTGGCCAGCCAACAGCGTGAAACTCTCAGCGAACTTAGCGTCGAAGACGTTTTTAATCGCCGTCTGGCGCTGGAGGAACTTGATGAAACGCAGCATCAACGTCTGCAACATCTTTTCGCCACAACATTGCAGACCCTCGCCGGAGAACATGAAGCATGAAAATTCTCAGCCTGCGCCTGAAAAACCTCAACTCATTAAAAGGCGAATGGAAGATTGATTTCACCCGCGAGCCGTTCGCCAGTAACGGGCTGTTTGCGATTACCGGCCCTACCGGCGCGGGGAAAACCACGCTGCTGGATGCCATTTGTCTGGCGCTGTATCACGAGACTCCGCGCCTCTCAACCATTTCACAATCGCAAAATGATCTGATGACCCGCGATACCGCCGAATGTCTGGCGGAAGTTGAATTTGAAGTCAAAGGCGAAGCGTACCGCGCATTCTGGAGCCAGAATCGGGCGCGCAACCAGCCGGACGGTAATTTGCAGGTGCCGCGCGTAGAGCTGGCGCGCTGTGCTGACGGTAAAATCCTTGCCGATAAAGTAAAAGATAAGCTGGAATTAACGGCGACATTAACCGGACTGGATTACGGACGTTTCACCCGTTCGATGCTGCTTTCGCAGGGCCAATTTGCAGCCTTCCTCAATGCCAAACCGAAAGAGCGCGCGGAATTGCTCGAGGAGTTAACCGGCACCGAAATCTACGGGCAAATCTCGGCGATGGTCTTTGAACAGCACAAATCGGCCCGTACTGAGCTGGAGAAACTGCAAGCGCAGGCCAACGGCGTCGCGTTGCTCGCACCAGAACAAGTGCAATCGCTGACAGAAAGTTTGCAGGCACTTACTGACGAAGAAAAACAGTTACTTGTCGCGCAACAGCAAGAACAACAATCACTAAACTGGTTAACGCGTCTGGATGAATTACAGAAGGAAACGCGCCGTCGTCAACAAACGCTGCAACAGGCACTGGCAGAGGAAGAAAAAGCGCAACCCCAACTGGCGGCACTCCGTCTGGCACTGCCAGCGCGAAATCTCCGTCCACACTGGGAACGCATCGCAGAACACTCTGCTGCTCTGACGCATACTCGTCAGCAGATTGAGGAAGTGAACACTCGCTTACAAAGCACAATGGCGCTTCGCGCGAACATTCGCCACCACGCAACACGTTTGTCAGCAGAAATACAACACCGTCAACAAACGCTGAATGCGTGGTTACAGGAAAATGACCGCTTTCGCCTGTGGAACAACGAATTGACCGGATGGCGTGCGCAGTTCTCCCAACAGGCCAGCGATCGCGCACATCTGCGGCAATGGCAACAGCAGTTAAACCATGCCGGGCAAAAACTTAATGCGCTTCCGGCGATCTCGTTGACTTTAACCGCTGATGAAGCTGCTACCGCCCAGGCGCAACATGCTGAGCAACGCCCACTGCGTCAGCGCCTGGTTGCGCTGCACGGGCAGATAGTCCCTCAGCAAAAACGGCTGGCGCAGCTACAAGCCGCTATTCAGAGCGTTACGCTGGAACAAACGCAACGTAACGCTGCGCTGACAGAAATGCGCCAACGTTATAAAGAAAAGACGCAGCAGCTTGCCGATGTCAAAACCATTTGCGAGCAGGAAGCACGCATTAAAACGCTGGAAGCCCAGCGCGCGCAGTTACAGGCGGGTCAGCCATGTCCGCTTTGCGGTTCCACCAGCCACCCGGCGGTCGAGGCCTATCAGGCGCTGGAACTGGGGGTTAATCAGGCCCGCTTACTGACGCTGGAAAAGGAAGTGAAAAAGCTCGGCGAAGAAGGCGCGTCGCTGCGTGGGCAACTGGATGCATTAACAAAGCAGCTTCAGCGCGATGAGAACGAAGCGCAAAGCATCCGGCAAGATGAGCAAGCGCTTACTCAACAGTGGCAAGCCGTCACAGACAGCCTGAATATCACGTTGCAGCCGCAGGACGATATTCAACCGTGGCTTGATGCACAAGATGAGCACGAACAACAGTTGCGATTGCTCAGTCAGCGCCATGAATTGCAGGCGCAAATTGCCGCACATAATCAGCAAATTACTCAGTATCAACAACAAATAGAACAACGCCATCAGCAACCCTCTGCAACATTAGCAAGTTACGCGCTGACATTACCGCAGGAAAATGAAGAAGAGAGCTGGTTGGCAGCACGCCAGCAAGAAGCGCAAAGCTGGCAACAGCGCCAGAATGAATTAAGCGAGCTGCAAAACCGTATTCAGCAACTGACGCCGATTCTGGACACATTACCGCAAAGTGATGAGTTACCACACAGTGAAGAAAATGTGGCGCTGGAAAACTGGCGGCAAATTCATGAACAATGCCTCGCGTTACAAAGCCAGTGCCGGACCTTAAAGCAACAGGAAGTTCTGGCGCAACAAAACCTGGAAAAAGTCCAGGCGCAGTTTGACGCTGCGCTACAGGGCAGCATCTTTGCCGACCAGCAAGAGTTCGTTGCGGCACTAATGGATGAACAGAAGCTGACCCAACTGGAGCAACTTAAACAACGTCTGGAAAACCAGCGTCGTCAGGCGCAAACGCTGGCATCTCAGGTGTCTGAAACGCTGACACAACATCAGCAACAGCCGCCTGCCGGGCTGGATCTCACTTTAACAGTGGAACAAATACAGCAGGAGTTAGTACAAACTAACCAAAAATTGCGTGAAAGCACCACCCGACAGGGGGAAATTCGCCAGCAACTGAAGCAGGATGCAGATAATCGTCAACAGCAACAGGCCCTGATGCAACAAATTTCCCTGATGACGCAACAGGCCGAAGACTGGGGATATCTCAACGCACTGATCGGCTCTAAAGAAGGCGATAAATTCCGTAAGTTCGCCCAGGGACTAACGCTGGACAATCTGGTCCACCTGGCTAACCAGCAACTTACCCGTCTGCACGGGCGCTATCTGTTACAGCGCAAAGCCAGCGAGACGCTGGAAGTTGAGGTTATCGATACCTGGCAGGCCGATGCGGTACGCGATACCCGCACCCTTTCCGGCGGCGAGAGTTTTCTCGTTAGCCTGGCGCTGGCACTAGCGCTTTCGGATCTGGTCAGCCATAAAACGCGTATTGACTCGCTATTTCTCGATGAAGGCTTCGGCACACTGGATAGCGAAACGCTGGATACCGCTCTTGATGCGCTGGATGCACTGAACGCCAGCGGTAAAACTATCGGCGTGATTAGCCACGTTGACGCAATGAAAGAGCGCATTCCGGTACAGATCAAAGTGAAAAAGATCAACGGCCTGGGCTACAGCAAACTGGACAATGCATTTGCGGTGAAATAGCTATTCAGCAGGATAATGAATACAGAGGGAGAAATCCTGACTGATCATTATCCTGCAAGCTATGCATTGATTGGTTACGGTGACTGGCAACCTGCCAGATGCGGCATGAGCGCCTTATCTGGCCTGTAAATGCCCGGTTGTTACTCTTGCGGCCATAACCACGCGGCGCCGCGTACGCCACTGGAATCACCATGCTTCGCCTTACGCACTGGCGTTTCACATTCGCCACCGAAGACAAACCGTTTAATCAGCGGCGGAACGGTTTGATATAAACGCTCGACATTGCTCATCCCGCCGCCCAGGACAATCACGTCCGGGTCGAGAATATTCACCACATGTGCCAGTGACTTCGCCAGGCGCCGCTCATAACGGTCCAATGCCAGCTCCGCTACCGGATCGTTTTCTTCGACGAGACGAATGATTTCACTGCCTTTCAGCACGTGTCCGCTCAGCCGATGATAATCTGTAGCGAATCCGGTTCCCGAAATAAAGGTTTCAATACAACCTTGTTTACCGCAATAACAAGGGACTTCCTCGCGATAACGCAGTTCGTCTGTGTCCATCCACGGTAGTGGATTGTGTCCCCACTCGCCTGCCGTGCCGTTGCCACCGATGTGCGCCCGCCCATTGAACGCCACACCTGCGCCACATCCCGTGCCGATAATCACGGCAAATACCGTCTTCGCCCCTGCTGCCGCGCCATCTACCGCTTCTGAAACAGCCAGACAATTGGCGTCATTTGCCAGCCGGACCTCCCGCTGCAATCGTGCGCTTAAATCTTTATCGAATGGCTGTCCGTTTAACCAGGTGGAATTGGCATTTTTTACCACGCCAGTATATGGCGAGATAGAGCCGGGTATGCCGATACCTACCGTTCCACATTGCCCCGTTGTCTGTTCCGCCATATCGACCAGTGTGGCAATCGTTTCAATAGTTTGTCGGTAATCATCACGCGGTGTGGGAAGACGATGGCGATACAACTGCTCCCCTGCATCGCCCAGGGCAATAACTTCAGTTTTGGTGCCGCCTAAATCGATACCTATACGCACGGTACTCTCCTTATCTTTTTCAATATCAATAGCGTAGAGACAGGCAATGGGATTGGCAATGCAAGGCCGCCGACAATTCGTTATCATGCCCGCTAAATTTAACGACAAGGCCGTGGAAATTATCATGCTGTGGTTCAAAAATTTAATGGTTTACCGTCTTAGCCGCGACATTTCACTGCGTGCAGAAGAGATGGAAAAACAGCTAGCCTCGATGGCATTTACCCCGTGCGGCAGCCAGGATATGGCGAAAATGGGCTGGGTTCCTCCGATGGGACCGCACAGCGATGCATTAACGCACGTTGCCAATGGTCAAATTATTATCTGCGCACGCAAAGAAGAAAAAATTCTCCCGTCGCCGGTCATTAAACAGGCACTGGAAGCGAAAATCGCCAAACTGGAAGCGGAACAGGCGCGTAAGCTGAAGAAAACCGAAAAAGATTCACTGAAAGATGAAGTGCTGCACTCTCTGCTGCCACGCGCTTTCAGCCGCTTTAGCCAGACAATGATGTGGATCGACACGGTTAACGGTTTGATTATGGCGGACTGCGCCAGTGCCAAAAAAGCAGAAGATACGCTGGCACTGCTGCGTAAAAGCCTCGGTTCGCTACCAGTTGTGCCATTGAGCATGGAAAACCCGATTGAACTCACGCTAACCGAATGGGTGCATTCCGGTGGCGCGGCGCAGGGCTTCCAGTTACTCGATGAAGCTGAACTGAAATCGCTGTTGGAAGATGGCGGCGTGATCCGCGCGAAAAAACAGGACCTGACCAGCGAAGAGATCACCAATCACATTGAAGCCGGAAAAGTCGTCACCAAACTGGCGCTCGACTGGCAACAACGCATTCAGTTTGTAATGTGCGACGATGGCTCGCTGAAACGTCTGAAATTCTGCGACGAACTACGCGATCAAAACGAAGACATTGATCGTGAGGATTTCGCCCAGCGGTTTGATGCCGATTTCATCCTGATGACTGGTGAACTGGCGGCATTGATTCAAAACCTGATCGAAGGATTAGGTGGTGAAGCCCAGCGTTAATCACTAATTTGCCTTCAACGCCGGATGTGATGCCTGGCGCGTCTTATCCGGCCTACGAAACCATGACTAGCCGGATAAAGTGCATATACCATATCCGGCATTGGGTAATCATTCGGTACGTCGGGCAATGATTTTTAACGCGGCAATATTATGCGTTTTACGTCGTAACTGATCTAACCGCCTCATTCCTATTCGCCTGTCGGCGGCACGCAGAATATTCACTAATCCCCATTTATCGTTAGTAAACTGCTTCGTTAACACATCTTCTTTCGGTGTATCAATATATTCACGCAGTAAATTAGATATCGCAGAAATATCCGTCAGGTAAGGGTACCAACAGGTTTCACCGTGACAATTCTGAACTCCGCAATTACCCACCACAAAGTCTTTGGGATAATCCCAGATAATGTCTTTATCCAGAGAAATCCAGTAACGCGGCAAATCGGTGCTTCCCCCATTTTGACTACTCATCGGGTAGCATGTGCAGTGAATTTGCAGATTAATCGTCGGAGTCAGTAAATCATAAATCTCCCGCTGTAACTTGCTCCAGGGGCGTTGTTTCATTATCTTTCCTCCAACTTATTACGCGCTTCACTACGAGTTTACCGCGTCACTCCAGTTTTGACTAAATTACGTAACGGCTGTAGTTCTGGAAGACAGAAAATAATATTAACGACGACATCTCTTTTAGTCTCGTCGCCTTGCATTGGCATATTATTGAGGGGTGTTAATTACCTATTCATAATATTTATACCCATCTTGACAGATTATAAATATGCCTAAAAAAAACAGCAAAAAAAAATATTATTAATTAAATAGAAACATTTCAGAAACACGCCCTCCCGTTCAACCGGGAAGGCGCGATATTACAGATAGCGGCACAAATAAGAGGTCGGTTCAGCAACTTGCAGATGGAACTCGCTGTGACCGGGAACATTAAACACTTCACCAGCTTCATACACTCGCCAGTCAGTCACGTCAGGCAGCAACACATTCAGCGCGCCACTAATTACTGTCATCTCTTCAGGTTCGGCAGTGCTGAAGGTATATTCGCCTTCCACCATCACGCCGACGCTGGCGCGGCCAGTGCTGCTACTGGTAAAGCCGATCGATTTCACTTTGCCGGAAAAGTACTCATTACTTTGAAGCATAAACTGGCCTTGTCTGGTAGTTAAACGTCTATGTCACTATAGGGGCCAGAGACGCTGGCTGTCACGCAAAATTACATCAGTAATTCCGCTGCCAACCTTGCAATCAATACGTTAGAGAGCAAAACAGGAACATCGAGCTGTTTTTGCAGTAAATCGCGATGACGTTGGTTAAATCCAAGACAATCCAGCATGATAACATCCGCGCCATTTGCCAATAATTCTTTCCCTGCCTCGATGATTTTCTGTTCCGAATCATGAACAGGATCCCCCAGAGAGAACAACGGCGGTTTTTGTAAGATTTGCCATTTTTGTGCCTGCGCTTCCAACAGCTCTTCAACCGGTACGATCACGCCGACTTGATGGCCCTCAACAATAGAGGAAACCAGCGGCGGCAAAATACGCAACGGTTCCAGGAAGATCGTATTTCGGACGGTCATACCGCGAATGGCAGCCGTGCTCATCAACAAAATAACGTCGTAGCCCTGGTTATCGAGCACTTCAACCACACTTTGCAGATCACGTTCTATTTTTCGACGCGAAACCTGGGCCAACTGATTATCATTGAGTAATGTGAGAATAGTTTCTTCGCCCGCTTGCGGCGCATACTCCGCCATCACTCTCTCGCGGCTTAGATTTCCCAACAGGCTATGATGAGAAATATTCTTTTCGTCAATGTACTCGGTCAGGAGCGGCAAAACTTCCTGCAGAGGTACAATGCCGATGGTCAGGATTGCCAACGACGCACACATTGTTCTTCCACCTTACTTTTACTTCGTCGTTAATTACCGGCTAAATGCCAGGCACCACTGCTGACAGTCACCTGTGCAGCAAATGACAAAAAGCCTGGCAGCAAACGCGCACGGCATAATGTAAAGATTCCAAATGATTCCAGTAATGGGTTGTTATTGTTTAATATTCTAATTATTTGAAAAACATGAATTGTGAAAAGTGTGACGCAGGTCCGTTATAGTGGCACTCAGAATCCCTTCCGAGCCGTTTTATACTGTCACTCTTTCTCCGTTTTTTTAGCATCCAGAGATGTCGAATGTTCGCAGATAAAAGAGTCAGGGTTAGGATGCGCTGCACGGAGCTGGTGCTCTGTTAGCGTCTGTGTCAATGCACAGCGAATTTCAGAGACCACCTGATCCGGTTCGTTTGTGGCGTCAATGATAATGTGCGCAACTTCGCGATACAGCGCATCGCGTTCTTCCAGCACTTCCTCGACCTCTTCACTTAACGGTTTCCCTGTCAGAGTCGGTCGTAAGTCCTCTTCAGGCGCAGCTTGCAGGCGATTAACCAACACCGATACCGGCGCGCAAAGGTAAACCACAATTCCGTTATTGCGCATGTAATGACGATTAAATTCCGTCAGAATAATGCCGCCCCCCGTTGCGATAACACTGGAAGGCGCAGTCACTGCTTCCAGCGCCGCGGTCTCTCTGGCGCGAAATCCAGCCCACTCTTCCTTTTCGACGATCTCCGCGACCGTCATATTGAGTTGTGATTGCAGCCATTGGTCGGTATCGACAAACCGACAATTGAGCGAATCGGCAAGGGCCATTCCAACCGTTGTTTTACCACAGCCCCGAGGCCCGATCAGAAAAAGAGGTTGTGTCATCGTGGGTTTTCCCCAAAAGGTCGCAGTGCGGCGAAAGCCGGTTTCGTGAGAATAGCGATCATACCATCAAGCTAGTACAATTTCGATTGTAAAGAAATAGTTCCACTCAGGACGCAAATTTCAATACATTCCTTACTATAACAAGAAATATATGAGAAAGGAGTGTAAATAATAAATTACATTTATGCGCGACTACGTTGTACTTCCAGCCACCACTTTTCCAGCTCAGCGGCAAATAACTGGCGGTCACGTTGCGAAAGACTATCTGGTCCTCCGGTCTGAATACCGCTGGCACGTAAAGTATCCATAAAATCGCGCATTGTCAGACGTTCGCGAATAGTTGCTGGCGTGTAACGCTCACCGCGTGGATTAAGCGCCGCCGCACCTTTCCCGATGACCTCTGAAGCAAGAGGGATATCCGCGGTTACCACTAAATCCCCCGCCGCACACTGGCGTACGATTTCGTTATCGGCAACATCGAAACCAGCCGCAACGCGCAGTGTACGAATGAACCGCGAGGGCGGCACGCGTAAACTCTGGTTCGCCACCAGCACCACGGGCATTTGCATACGTTCCGCCGCGCGGTACAAAATATCTTTAATTACATTGGGACACGCATCGGCGTCCACCCATATTGTCATAAAGTCATCCTTTGTTAAGTCATCCTCTATTGTGTCGCGCTTTTGCCTTCCGGCATAGTTCTGTTTATGCTTCTGCCAGCGATTATCAAAACAATGAATTTCACGGCAGGAGTGAGGCAATGGAAAAGAAAATCGGTTTTATTGGCTGCGGCAATATGGGAAAAGCCATTCTCGGCGGTCTGATTGCCAGCGGCCAGGTCCTTCCAGGGCAAATCTGGGTTTATACCCCCTCCCCGGATAAAGTCGCTGCCTTACATGACCAGTTCGGCATCAACGCCGCAGAATCGGCACAAGAAGTAGCGCAAATCGCCGACATCGTTTTTGCCGCCGTTAAGCCGGGCATTATGATTAAAGTGCTTAGCGAAATCACCTCCAGCCTGAATAAAGACTCGCTGGTGGTCTCTATCGCCGCAGGCGTCACCCTCGACCAGCTTGCCCGGGCGCTGGGCCATGACCGGAAAATTATCCGCGCGATGCCAAATACCCCCGCACTGGTTAACGCCGGGATGACTTCCGTGACGCCAAATGCGCTGGTCACACCAGAAGATACCGCTGATGTTCTGAATATTTTCCGCTGCTTCGGTGAGGCGGAAGTGATTGCCGAGCCGATGATCCATCCGGTGGTCGGAGTGAGCGGTTCTTCACCAGCCTATGTTTTTATGTTTATCGAAGCGATGGCCGACGCCGCGGTGCTGGGTGGAATGCCACGCGCACAGGCCTACAAATTTGCAGCTCAGGCCGTAATGGGGTCCGCGAAAATGGTACTGGAAACCGGAGAACATCCCGGCGCATTGAAAGATATGGTCTGCTCACCGGGAGGCACCACCATTGAAGCAGTGCTCGTACTGGAAGAGAAAGGCTTCCGTGCCGCCGTGATCGAAGCGATGACGAAGTGTATGGAAAAATCAGAAAAACTTAGCAAGTCCTGATGCTCATCACCGGACGTCAGGCCGCCACTTCGGTGCGGTTACGTCCGGCTTTCTTTGCTTTATAGAGCGCCATATCTGCCGATTTCAGCCATTCACGATAGTGACTCATTTGTGGATTCAATGGTGCAACACCAACGCTAATCCGTAACACCACCTGCGGCGCATTCGACAAGCGTAAATTATTTAGCCCTTCATGCACACGCAACATAGCGGTAATGGCGTTCTCCGCTGGCGTACCGGACATGATCACCGCAAACTCATCGCCGCCAAATCGACCAATCACATCACTGCCGCGCAGGGTAATTTGTAACTGGCGGGTGAGAGCAACAATCGCTTCATCACCGACATCATGGCCCCAGGTATCGTTAATGCTCTTAAAATGGTCGATATCAATAATCAATAACGTCGCATCACGGTTATGCCGCCGACAATTATCAAATTCGTTGCGTAGCATCGTTTCCCAATGACGCCGGTTATACACCCCCGTCATACCGTCGCGAGTACTCATAACCTGCAATCTGCGTTTATGTTCAGCCAGTTTAATCGCCGTCTGGTAGCTGACCCAACCAAACAGCAAAGGATAAATAATGATAATGGGAAGGGAGAGCCACCATTCCAGCGGCGCACTATTTAGCGACACCGTAATACCGGTCAGTTCCAGGGTGACAAGGCAGGAAACCACCATCAGCACCAGACCTGCAACAAACAGACGGGGGCCGCCTGCCCCCATCAAATTCAGACACATAATCATCAACATTGCGATTGAAGGCAGCACGTTTACGCCCATTACGCCTACCCACATTCCCGCTAACACTGCATCGGTTTTTAAGTTGTAAATTTCCCGGCTTAGCGGATCAACAGCCCTGCTCGCTAACTGCCAGGCCAAATGCGGCCAGACAAATGCCCAGCCGACCAACACCAACCACCACCAGCCCGGCGACGGGTGCGAAACCAGCGTTGAAGCAATCGGTAAGAACATACCAGCCAATCCCACCGCACGGGGAAGCCTGACACGACGGGCAAATCGCAACCCGGATCGCTGATGTTCGTTTTGAGGAGTAAAAGGAGGTTCCTCCCCATGCGCCGCCGCTTTTTTGAAAAAGTTTTCATCATTCATTATTTTTGGGAACATTCAGAAACAATTTTCCCAAATTATAGAGACGGGGCTACAGGCGGGAGTATGATATTTCGGGTGAGCCATTTCCTTAGCTCACCCGTTAGCACTAACAGGTATTACGCGGCTTTTTTGAGGCAAGTACTCATAAACTTATTGCGATCATCGCCTTTCAGAGATTGCTGCGTCGCCTGACCATTGCATTCACGCATCTTCTGCTGCTGTGGCGTCAAACTCTTTTCACCAGGCGCAGATTTGCTGTTCTTCAGGCAATCACTCATGTACGTCTTACGGGCATCCCCTTTTAACGCCTGCGCCGTCGCCTGTTGATTACAGGTAGTCATACGCTGTTGTTGTGGGGTTAACGTCTTCTCGGCAGCGCCGACAGTGGTTAAAAAAACCAGACCGAATAGCAGGGTAACCAGTAATGTTATTTTCATAGCACCATCCCTCTTCACATTTTAACCATGAGCGTTTGCGCCCGTGATCTGCCTTTAAGTCTGGTTGCTAACATGAAAAATACCACCCGACAGCGAAAATTCACCGCCGGGCGAGTTTTTATTTCAGCCCCAGCGCAGCTTTCATAGTGTAGAAGAGATCGGTCTGATCGGTCAGGCCAACCACATTCGCGGCATGTGGACCATAAGCGGCAATTCGCAGTTGGCTGCCAGTGTGCTCTTGAGAGTCTTCTTCAGAGTTACCGTAGCTGATCACCATCACTGCGCCATCTTTGGTATTTAATGCCTGAGTCAAGCCCGGAGCTTTAGTATCCGGCGCGACAATCTGACTGGCGTGAGCATGGTCTGCCGTTACCACAACCAGTGTATTGCCATCCTTTTTGGCAAATTCCAGCGCCCGCTGTACAGCTTCATCGAGATCGACCGTTTCACCAATTTGCCCACAAGGATTAGCGGCGTGATCTTGTTTGTCGATCGATGCTCCCTCAACTTGCAGGAAGAAGCCTTTCTCATTTTTACTCAATAATTCAATGGCTTTATCGGTCATCTGCGCCAGCGTCGGCACGCTATCATTACGTTGCGGATTCGGCGTACAGGTTACAGCGGGCTTATCAATATTGCCGTGGTATGTTGCTTTTGGTCCTTCCCAACGCACAGGCATATTGCCATCGGCAAATAATCCCAGTAGCGGTTTTTGCTGATTAGCTTCCATCACCGCATTCAACGATGCTGTATCGCTGACTATCTGATAACCACGCGCCTGCGCCTGTTCACGCAACGTTTTTCCCTGCCATTCGCCAGCGGTTGCAATTTCTGCAAAGGTTTTTGCGCCGCCGCCAAGCGTGACATCAGCACGGGTATTAAGCAGTTGCTCGGTAATAGAACCTTTACCCCCTTTTTCCAGCGCGTTGCCCGGGCATTTCTCGCTGGTAGCGCCTGGACCATAACATTTGCGCGACGTCACATGCGCCACCAGCGCTGCAGGCGTGGCATCCTGCAATTCAGCCGTTGACACGTTACCCGTCGCCAGTCCGGCAGCTTTTGCCATTTCCAGAATGGTGGGGTGATCCTTTTCGTGAATATCAACGCCCAGAGCGCCGTTATAGGTTTTGACGCCGGTTGACCAGGCGGTTGCTGACGCGGCAGAATCGGTCACATAGTCTGGTTTGCCCGTTTTTTTATCCAGCGCATAGTGAGTGTATTGACCAGTCAACGGTAAGGCATCGATCCCTTTGAAAAAACCACCCGCGCCTTCGGCATAATTGCGTGCGGCAGTGATTTCCGAATCGCCCATCCCATCGCCAATTAGTAAAATAATATTTTTTACCGGTTTATCGCTAAGTGAATCACGTAAGGCGACAGTCTGATCACCTGTTAAACGGCGAGCACCGCCAGGCGTAGTAATATCTCCTTGTGCAGCTCGATTTTCCAGAACAGGCATCTCTGGTATCCGGGCTTTTGTCACAGGGGTAAACAGTAACGGTAACAGGGCCAGTGCAATAGTGCTTTGTTTCACTTTATTTTCTCCATGTACAAATACAATAAAAAAATAAAAACAAAGCGACTATAAGTCTCCGGCATGACAGCTTTATGACAGTAAGAAAAGTGACTTAATTTGTTACTGACGAGGATATCTCAACAACTTTTTTACGTAATCGCGCAGCAGCTCCGTATCGCCGTCAGGAATGCTGGCATCGGGCTTTACCGCACACAATGCCCCCTCAACCTGATCAATCAACCGCTGCTGGTCATTTTGTGCCATATTGCGCAGCATTGCGGTAACAATAATCTCCAGTGCCTCCACCTGCGCGCACAGTTCTTTCGACTCTTCTTCTTTTTGAGCGAGTCTAAATAACAACTCAGAAATGAGATTTTTCATATCTGTATTTCCTTATCCAAAGTATGGAGAAGTTAACATTATGCTTCATCACTTCATAGGGCCTGGAAGTCGTATTTTTATGACGAAGGAAATATTTTACACAAATATTTGTCAGCGAAACGTTTCTCTTATTTAAATAGTTGTCTTACAAATAAAGCCGCTATTCAACTATCAACCTTTAGTATAATAAAAAGTTATGAAATATATTTGCTTAGTTAACTTATTATTAAGCTATTCACTGATTAAGCCTCCGTTAATCTCAGGAATAAATTCGTTTCCCGTTCATCATTTTTGTGATCTAACGCACACAATTTAATCAATAATATTTCTTAACCAGCAAGCCGAGTGCTTTGTGGTCAGAAGATCGCAACATTCTGTCAGAAGGCCGCGAATCCCCCGTATTGTCGTGGTAATGTATGTTCTTTATGTTCGACGGGATAGGTTTTCAAGATGGAAAAACTGCGGATAGGTATCGTTTTTGGTGGAAAATCAGCAGAACATGAAGTGTCTTTGCAATCGGCAAAAAATATTGTCGATGCCATTGATAAAAGCCGTTTCGACGTTGTGCTGCTGGGCATTGATAAACAAGGGCAATGGCACGTCAGCGATGCCAACAATTATCTGCTGAATGCAGACGATCCTGCCCATATTGCGCTACGCCCTTCTGCGACCAGCCTCGCACAGGTGCCAGGCAAGCATGAGCATCAGCTTATCGACGCGCAAAACGGCCAGCCGTTGCCAACGGTGGATGTCATTTTCCCGATTGTCCACGGTACGCTGGGTGAAGATGGTTCCTTGCAGGGAATGCTACGGGTCGCCAATTTACCGTTTGTCGGTTCAGATGTTCTGGCTTCTGCCGCTTGCATGGATAAAGACATCACCAAACGTCTACTGCGCGACGCCGGGTTGAACATCGCGCCATTTATTACTCTGACGCGTGCTAATCGCCACAAAATCAGTTTTGCCGAAGTGCAGTCTAAACTGGGTTTACCGCTGTTTGTAAAACCGGCTAACCAGGGTTCCTCGGTTGGCGTCAGCAAAGTAACCAGTGAAGAACAATACGCAATTGCCGTCGATCTGGCATTCGAGTTCGATCATAAAGTGATCGTTGAGCAAGGGATCAAAGGCCGCGAGATCGAATGCGCCGTTCTGGGTAATGACGATCCGCAAGCCAGCACCTGCGGTGAGATCGTGCTGACCAGTGATTTCTACGCCTACGACACCAAGTACATTGATGAAGATGGCGCGAAAGTGGTGGTTCCTGCGAACATTGCACCGGAAATTAACGACAAAATCCGGGCGATCGCAGTGCAGGCTTATCAGACGCTGGGGTGTGCCGGTATGGCACGAGTGGACGTCTTTTTAACCCCGGAAAATGACGTGGTGATCAATGAGATCAACACACTACCTGGATTCACTAACATCAGTATGTATCCGAAACTGTGGCAAGCCAGCGGTCTGAGTTACACCGACCTCATCACGCGTTTGATTGAACTGGCGCTGGAGCGCCACGCTGCGGATAACGCATTGAAAACCACGATGTGATGCGCAGACGTAAGATTGCCTGATGCGCTTCGCTTATCAGGCCTGGCTGATAATTGTAATATCGATTTTGTAGGCAGAATAAGGCATTCACGCCACCTCCGGCATAAACAACGAGCACGTTGTCAGCAACACCAGAACGCCCAATAATTTGTTATTGGGCGTTTTCAGCTTCATCATCGCGACGACGAATAATCATCCCTGCCAGCCAGAAGCCTGTCACCCACGTCACCAGACCGATTGCATAGGTCTGCCAACCTTTTGCCTCGAATCCCAACAATCCCACCACACCATTAAGAATGAAAATGAGACCAATAGCGAACGCGTAGTAATGCCAGTCGCGGCGGATTTTTACAGGCAGGTTCATTGGCTGCTCCTAACGAAAAATAACATCCTCCCATATTCCGCAACATTCGTCTGTGGCATAGACGGCATTTTTAATGCCTGTTGGGGAATTTAACTTAACGTTACCATTTTGTGACACTCGACGAGTATTCACACTTCGGGAATATTCCCAGTCTGAATTTACCATGATTCTGATGTTGACAATCTAAATGACCTGTCAGACTTGCCATCAACCGCTGGTATCACACCAGAAGAGAAGTAAATGACTTCGGGAGGTTTTTATGGCTGATTTCACCTTGTCTAAGTCAATGTTTAGCAAAAAAAATCGTAATACCTCTTCAACGTCCGGCAACGTTGCCTACGCTTTGTTTGTGCTGTTTTGCTTTTGGATTGGAGCGCAATTGTTGAATTTGTTAGTACATGCACCAGGCATTTATGAGCGTTTGATGCAGGTACAGGAGACAGGCCGTCCTCGGGTGGAAATGGGTTTCGGCGTCGGCACTATTTTCGGACTGATACCATTTTTGGTTGGCTGCTTCATTTTTGCAATAGTTGCCGGATGGCTGCACTGGCGACATCGCCGCCAGTAAGATTTGCTTTGCCAGATAAAGCGTAAACGCCTTATCTGGCACACAATTCTCTATTGATCACTGCTTCATACAGCGCGCCCATCGCTCATCAACACGCTTTGCAAACCATGCAGTGGTAAGGTTACGGGTGATTTTTGGGCTTTCCAGCTTAATGCCGGGCAACATTTCACGCGGCAGCGATTTACCCGTTTTCGCTTCTGCGAGCTGATAAACCTTCTTGTACAACGCGGTCTCTTCAAAAGAGAAACTGTCCCCTTTTTCTAGCTGACGACGAATTTCGCTATCGCTCATTCCGAGTTTGCCCGCCAGTTTGCGTGTCGCCAGCTCCGTTTTGCCCGGTTCTTTACTGTCATAACGAATCAAATCACCATCCAGCGCCAGCTTCACACCACTGGCTTTACTAACTGCATTCTGAAATGCGGCGTTACGACTGGCGTACCAGCCTGCATTAAAATCAGCAAAACGGTAAATTGGCGCGCTGTAATTAGCCGGATAATTCAATAAATGATACGTGCCAAACCATAATCCACCGCGACGACTAAAAACTTCCTGACGCACAGTGCCGTCCATTTTCCATGGATAGCCTTTGGTGTGTTGTTCGGCAAAAGCAATACTGACCTGCATCGGCCCGCCAGTGCGAACCGGGTTAAGCGAACCAAACAGCGTCTGCCCCATCGGCACTATGCTTATCAGATCGTCAAAAATCGCACTCAACTGCTTTTCTGTACGCACGGTATCTAATCGTTCGCTGTAACTTTTGCCGTTTGGCGATTTGATTTTCAGCGCGGTATGGACCAGAAAAGCCGGAATGTGCATCCGTTCAGCGCGACGGTCAATCTCTTGCCAGGCGATTTTACTTAGCCCTGGCACCACCGGGTCCGCACGATAGTTGGATTCTTGCTGCGCTACCGCCAGCACCGAGCAAACATTCTCCATCGTCGGCGCCAGTCCCTGGCTCTCAAAAGTGGTCGCAAGATCTTTTGCCCAGGCATCACGGTCTTTCACGCTGGCTGGCAACTTCTGCCGAACCACGCTCGCCACATCTATCGCTTTTTCACCTTTTTTCAACGGTTGCGGCGCCTGGCTACTGCATCCCGCTAAAACAAAAACAGCCAACAATGAAAGCGAAGAAAGACGATTGACCAACGACATTACCTCTCCTTTTAACTCAACGTATGGGTTACTTCCTGAATTTTGTCACCATCCAGCTCATGTTCAAAACTGCGCAGACGTTTATAGATTGACATCAACTCTACCAGTGTGGTCCACGAGTTAATCAAATACTGGAAGGCACCTCGGACCTGACCGAACACATTGGTAATCTGTGTCATCAGACCGAGCGTAATCGTACCGGCAACAATCGACGGAAACAGCAAGAACAAACCGAAAACGTTATCGACCTGCAAATAGAGAATGCGGGCAATGTTGAAATACATATAGTGAAAATAGAGACGGAAATAGTTCTTCCGCACAGCACTGAACAGCTCACACACTGTTGGCGGCGTCGCACGGGTGACATCGTCTTCACCATAGACCAGCTCTTTACGATAAGCCGCTTCTACGCGTTGGTTTTTAAATTCCAGCCCTGGCAATTTTATCCCTACCACCGCCAGCAATCCGGTACCCATCAATGACCAGACAATTGCGGCAACCACCAGACCATAAGGAATATGACCAATAATCGGCAGTTCCGGGACATGTACAGAGAGTGTTACCAGCACGGGTAAAAAAGCAATCAACGTCATGATAGCATTGATAAAACTAACGCCCATATCCTCCAGCGTAGAGGCAAAGCGCATCGTGTCTTCCTGTACGCGTTGAGCGGCCCCTTCGATATGACGCAGTTGTTGCCAGTTCGCCATGTAATATTCGTTCATCGCGGTACGCCAGCGGAATACGTAGTGGCTGACAAAGAAATTGTTCAGCACGCTTATCACCACTGCAATCAGTGCGATCCCCAGAAAGACGCCCACTTCGCGATAAAACTGTTCAATGGTCACTTTATGCGGGGAACTTAGCGCGGTTTGAATTAAATCGTAGAACGGTGCATACCAGGCGTTGACCGCCACTCCGACTTCCACCAGGAACCAGGTCACAAAGATAATCAGCGCAGTGCCGAGTATTGACCAGTATTGCCAACGATGCGGACTGTAGATAAACCAGAACAGCGCAAAAATCCCCACGCAAACAATGTAATAGGCGTAGAAAATCAGAAAGTTTGACGACCAGAAGCGCGCAGCGCTAATAGGAATATCGTTTGAAGCACCGGTGATATGTGCCACCCAATCACCGCCTCCGGCTTGCCAGAAAATCACGGCAATTAACGCCCAAACAAAGGCCGAGAGAAAAAAGGCTCCCGGTTTTGGGAAAAAAGACTTGAACATATGATCTCCTGCTAACTTCTTGTCGTTTTAACAGATGCTGTGCGTAAACCGTACGACTGCCCCAAAGGGTCAGCCAATTGAAACCGCCCATTGTGACCAAAAGGGTGGCTCTTAGTTCGTCATCCTGACCAGAAGAATTGTTTCGACGGATTTCACAAACAAAGGATTGTTTACAATAGTGGATTAACACGCGCGGGATCACAAATGTCGGTATTGGTGAGCAGGGAAGAGGTTGAGTTTACGCGCCGTTACGCTTTTCGCACTAAAATTGCACTAATTCGCGCTTTGCAATCCATCAATGAGTAGTATAAATACGCTCTATTACCTTCATTCAATTTATGGACACCACCGTTGAAACGTAGTCTGCTTTTTTCTGTCGTGCTGTGCGCGGCGTCATTGACCTCCGTCCAGGCGGCGCAATCGATTACCGAACCGGAGTTCGCCTCTGACATTGTCGAGCGTTATGCCGATCATATTTTTTACGGCAGCGGCGCCACGGGGATGGCGTTAGTGGTTATCGATGGCAATCAGCGTGTTTTTCGCAGTTATGGGGAAACACGCCCCGGAAATAACGTTCGCCCGCAGCTGGATTCCGTAATTCGTATTGCTTCATTAACCAAACTGATGACCAGCGAAATGCTGGTGAAATTGCTGGATCAAGGGACGGTGAAGTTAAACGATCCGCTAAGTAAATATGCTCCGCCAGGCGCACGCGTACCGACCTACAATGGAACGCCCATCACGTTGGTGAATCTGGCAACGCATACCAGCGCCCTGCCTCGTGAACAACCGGGCGGGGCTGCAAATCGTCCGGTTTTTGTCTGGCCGACTCGCGAGCAGCGCTGGAAATACCTTTCAACTGCAAAACTGAAAGCCGCTCCGGGTAGTCAGGCCGCGTACTCCAATCTCGCATTCGACCTGTTGGCAGATGCGCTGGCAAATGCTTCTGGCAAGCCCTATACACAATTGTTTGAAGAGCAAATTACCCGTCCGCTGGGAATGAAGGACACCACCTACACGCCATCTCCTGACCAGTGCCGTCGTTTAATGGTAGCCGAACGAGGAGCCAGTCCATGTAATAACACCCTGGCGGCAATTGGCAGCGGCGGTGTCTATTCCACGCCTGGCGATATGATGCGCTGGATGCAGCAGTATTTATCGTCTGATTTTTATCAACGCAGCAATCAGGCAGATCGTATGCAGACGTTGATTTATCAGCGTGCACAGTTTACGAAAGTGATCGGGATGGATGTGCCAGGCAAAGCAGATGCGCTCGGTTTAGGCTGGGTGTATATGGCGCCGAAGGATGGACGTCCGGGAATTATTCAAAAGACCGGTGGCGGCGGCGGTTTCATTACTTACATGGCGATGATCCCGCAAAAAAATATTGGCGCGTTTGTCGTTGTCACCCGCTCGCCGTTGACCCGTTTTAAAAATATGAGTGACGGAATTAATGATTTAATAACCGAACTGAGCGGGAATAAACCGCTGGTCATCCCCGCGTCCTGATTAATACTCTGAAGGCAAACGGTTGATAGCAATCAGTTTGCCTTTATTCATTTCAATGTAACCACCCTTGCGTAAGGCAGCGAGAACTTCAGCGACGACAGAACGTGATATCCGTGTACGTTGATGAATATAATTCATTACACCAATACGTGAGCGCAACTCGTCATTCCAGTCAATCATTGATAATAAAGTGGCACGAATTTGTTCGTAGGAATTATGACCAATGAGCTGAACATCGCGTAATTCCAGAATTCGATTTTGCCAGGCTAACCAGTAAAAAGCGTCACGCCAGAGTTGATGTTGCTCAATAAGAGCAATAGTTTGTTTGGCTGGCAGATGATATCCCATACAGTTTCCTTCTGATATTAATTTGTACGGTATATCATTTTTCATTAAACCATCAGCCAGGCCCATAATAAAAGGAGCCTGTGTAATACCGACAAGCACATTTTCTTCTCTACGCAGAGAGATAATTCCTTCTAAAATAACGAATGTGTCTTCGTTGTCGACATCACTGGAAAAAATAATTTGTTTTTCATTATTAAACTCGAAGCGCGTGCCGTATCTGGACAAACATTTATCGAGCTTACTAAATTCCTGAAGAGGTTTACCTACAGATAACATTTGCGCGTCCTATGCAGTAATGCCCGTCAAATCCTTGACGGGCATTATTTAGATTAAATTACCAGTATTTCTTCAGAGTGAAGAATATTACCAGGTATATTTAACACCTACATTCGCAGACCAATCTTGATCTACGTCACCACCACCGAGGTAGTTAGCATCGGTATAGGCGCTGAAGTTTTTGGTGAAGCTGAACTGAGTACCCAGACCAACACGTACCGCAGACCCTTCAGTACCGTTGTCAATGGAATCACCATTTACGTCGGCATCATTATTAGAGTCGTCGTAAACGTAAGCCAGTTTGAAGTACGGAGTCAGAGCCTGGTCTTCGCTGTAAGTGAAGGTATAACCCGCATCTACACCCAGTTCATAACGCATACTGTCGTAAGACTGACCATCAACTTTCATGTCGTTGCTGAGGTTGTAGTCATCACCAGACTGGAACAGACCAGAAATGCTGCCGTAAGGAGTTACATAACCTGCGTCACCCACTTTCCAGTCGTAACCCAGTTTAACACCGAAGCCCCAGGCGTCAGAGTTGGTGCTACCGTCAACATAAGTACCGTCGCTCATGTTAGCGTTCAAATCGTTGTTGAAGTGAGAGTAACTTAAGTTACCGTCAACAAAGATGTTGTTCGCGAAGTGAGCAGAAGAGTAGATGTAGGCAGACTGGCTGTCTTGATCCACCTGACCAGTACGGTCATTCATGTCACCTTTAGCAAAGCCTGCAGCCGCACCGATGATCCACTTAGCGTTATTACCGTCAACTTTGGTATCAACACCGACCATGATGCCGTTAACATCTTGATCATAGTTGATGGTGCCGTTGTCGCCGTTGAAGTTGCCACCGAAGTAGCTTACCCATGCGCCGCCGTTATCAGCCAGGCCATGACGAGAGTTGGTCAAACGAGTACCAACGGTGTCTTGTTCCAGGTTCCAGATATTGGTGTTCGCGGACGGGATGCTCAGCGCCATATTAGCGTAGTCGGTCAGATCCATCTGTTGCAGAACAACGGTGTTACCTTTCTGTTCTGCCTGATAGGTGTAAGCACCCAAGTCAGCTTTGTTAGCTGCAGAGAAGGTCGCGTTGGTATTGGCGTCGTTTACGTAGATAATTTCTTTATCTTTGTAATCAGCGATTGCACCAGTGCCCGTTGCATTGTCGATACGAACTTTGTAGTTACCGGTTGCGGCGACTACGTTGTCGTTCACGCTGCTGGCATCTGCTTCGTCACCGGAGTTCAGATCGCTATTGCCGTTTACGGTCAGGTGACCGTCGGAGTTCATCGCAATAACACAGTAGCCGTAGTTAGACTTGGAAGTGTCATTGGTATGACCGTTAACCAGATCGGCATTCAGGATGTAATCGCTACTATGGATATCGAATACACCACCGTTAGTCAGCTCTAATTTCTCAGTCTGGAACGGATTAGCGTCATACTGATCAACGTTTACGTCCAGCACACCGCCATTGTTAACGGTGATAGTGTTAGCATACAGCGCAGTATCACCATAGTTAACGGCGGTAGTATCCAGATTAACCGTACTATAGCTGTCGATAGTCAGATGATCGGTATCAACACTCCCTTGCTTGCCAATGTTCATAGAAGAACCGTTGGTCAGAACGATGGAGTCTGAAGTCAGACTGGAGTCAGCAACGTTAACCTGAGAAGCGCCATCCACAGTCAGCGTATCAATCAGAGAAGATTTAGTAGTATCCCATTCGGAACCGTTAACCAGTTTGACGTCAAAGATACTGCTCTGGAAACTATCAGCGGAATTAACGCGGCCCCATGCATCAGTATTCGTTGTTTCTGGATCCAGACTGTTTGCCGCAACATCGTACATGTTTACAGGATCAATACTTTCAACGTTGGACCACGCAGCCCCTACCCACTTGCTGTTGTTCAGCGTCAGGTTCAAATGGTCAACGTTCTGATCATCAGCTACCCAGCCGGCATTGCTGTCGTATACACCATCTTTGTTAACGTCGGTGAAACCGAAATTGGCATTAAACGTACTGGTGAAAACCACATCGCCCTGCAGAGTTGAATGGTCGAACTCTACGTTGTTCACCATGCGGTAGTCAGAAGCAGCGTTATCAGTAAAAGCTAATGCAACATCGTCTGCAGTATAGGATCCATCATAATCACTCGGCTCTGCAGAGTGACCGAAATGACCCGTACTTGTTTCCAGTTGCTCAGTTGCACCAGACGTTACGGTAGAATCAACAACTTTAATGCTGTTATCCCACTGATGATCACCGGTAGTATACTTAGCATTCGTCGTATCGCCCTGGGTCAGAGCAATACCGGCGACATGAGAGTTGTTGGTAATGTTGATGGCGCTTTCTACATCCAGATTAACAGCGACGCCCAGAGCAGTTACAAACTGATCGGCATTGCTCTTAACGGTTTTACCGTCGGCATCCAGATAAGTATCGGTGAAATAGAGCGCTTCGTAATCATCATCAATAGTGGAATTGGAGATGTTCAGCGTGAAGGTATCATTATCAACCCAGTCATGCGCCGCAACAGTCGTGCCATTATTGAACTCATAACCACTGTAAGTATCAGTTGATGAATCATAGCTGTACCAGCCAAAAGGCAAGTCAGAAGTGATATCGCCGTGAATGGTTGAGTTGGTGATATTCAACGTATTCGCAGAATTATCAGCATAATCATGATTCAGGTAGTAGGTGGAAATGATACCGTTTACCGTGTCGCCGCT
>NZ_BBMY01000056.1 GCF_000759775.1 Escherichia albertii NBRC 107761 = DSM 17582 | reverse complement strand
ACAGAGCCAAAACGACGCAGGGCAATCATGGTGCGTGAGTTGCTTATTGCTCTCCTGGTGATGCTGGTGTTCCTGTTTGCGGGTGAGAAAATTCTGGCATTTCTTAGCTTGCGGGCAGAAACCGTCTCTATTTCTGGCGGCATCATTCTGTTTCTGATTTCCATTAAGATGATTTTCCCCAGCGCCTCAGGAAACAGTAGTGGGCTTCCGGCAGGCGAAGAACCGTTTATCGTGCCGTTAGCAATTCCGCTGGTCGCCGGGCCGACTATTCTCGCCACGCTGATGTTGCTGTCTCACCAGTACCCTAACCAGATGGGTCATCTGGTGATTGCTCTGCTGCTGGCCTGGGGCGGGACATTTATCATCCTGTTACAGTCATCGCTGTTTTTACGTCTGCTGGGTGAGAAAGGGGTAAATGCATTGGAACGTCTGATGGGATTGATTCTGGTAATGATGGCAACCCAGATGTTCCTCGACGGCATTCGGATGTGGATGAAGGGGTGACGGGAAAAGTTTCCCGGAAGACGCCCGGTAGCGTCAGAACTACCGGGCAAACAGACTTAACTCAGCAACTGAAATGCAATCATCCCGACAATGGCGCCGACAGTGCCGAGGATGGTTTCCATCATGGTCCAGGTTTTCAGCGTTTCGGCTTCGGTCGCGCCGGTAAATTTACCGAACAACCAGAAACCAGCATCGTTAACGTGACTGACAACAATCGAACCCCCAGCGATACAAATCGACAGCGCAGCCATTTGCGCACCAGAGAAGTTCAGTTGTTCAATCACTGGCATCACCAGCCCTACCGCCGTTAAACAGGCAACGGTGGCAGAACCCTGAATGATGCGCACTGCAGCAGCCAGCACGAAGCAGGTAATCGCAATCGGCAGGCCCATTCCGGTTAACGCTTCGCCCAGTGCCGGACCGACGCCAGAGTCAACCAGCACCTGTTTGAAGACGCCGCCCGCACCAATCACCAGCAGAATGATCCCCGCCGGTTGCAGCGCGTGACCGCAAATCTCCATCACTTTGTCTTTTGGCATACCCTGACGCATTGCCAGACCGTAAATTGCCACCAGACAGGCAACCAGAATCGCAGTGAACGGGTGACCGATAAACTCGAACCATTCGTAAGCGGTAGAGCCCTCCGGCACAAAACGCGCGGCAATCGTCTTCAACCCTACCAGCACCAGCGGCAGCAGGATCAGCGACAGGCTGAATCCAAAAGACGGCATTTTACCCTCGCCAAGATGCGGCTCTGTAATATCGTCAGGAATATGCAGCTCAACGTAACGGCTGATGAAGTTACCCCATAGCGGGCCCGCAATAATCATCCCCGGGATCGCCGCGCACAGGCCAATCAGGATCATCCAGCCAAAGTCGGCGTTCATCTGCGATGCCAACAGCATTGGCGCGGGTCCCGGCAGTAAGAATGCCGCCGCGGCTGCAACGCCCGCAAACAGTGGGATCACCAGCTTCACCAGGTTCGTTCCGGTATGGCGAGCCATTGAGAACGCAACGCTAATCAACAGGACAATGGCCACTTCGAAGAACAGCGGCAGCGCGCAGACCAGGCCCGCAAGGCCAATGGCATAATGCGCGCGATTGTGACCAAAGGATTTGAGCATTTTGACGGCAATCTGATCGACTGCACCGGTTTCATGTAAGATCTTGCCAAACATGGCCCCCAGCGCGACAACGACCGCCAGGAAGCCGAGGGTGCCTCCCATCCCCTTTTCCATTGTCGCTGCGATTTTATCGAGCGGCATACCGGAAAAAAGGCCAGCCCCCATAGACACCACCATCAAAGCCAGGAAAGCGTGCATACGCGCTTTCATGACTAAAAACAGCAGCAGTAAAACAGACCCTACTGCTGTTAAAACAAGCGTTAATGTAGTCACTACTTATTGCCTTTTTTAATAACCTCAATGGTGCTTGCCACAACACCTTCCAGCGGTTGATCGATATCTACCACCAGTACATCGGTTTCGTCCGCACCCGGTTCTTGCAGCGTTTCAAACTGCGTCACCAGCATTTGGGTTTTAAAGAAATGGCCTTTGCGCGCTTTCAGACGGTTTTCAATCACATCAAAATCGCCCTTCAGATAGATGAAAGAGAGATTTGGATTGCCTTCACGCAGCAGGTCGCGATAGTGCTTTTTCAGCGCGGAACAGACGATCAGTGACACTTTATTGGTTCGCTGCATGGCAAACGCGGCATCGTTCAGCGCCTGTAGCCACGGCTTACGATCGTCATCATTCAGCGGTTGGCCGGACGCCATTTTTTCGATATTGCAGCGCGGATGGAGGAAATCGCCATCCAGAAACGCGGCATGAAGTTGATGCGCCACTTCACTGGCGACTGCAGATTTGCCGCTGCCCGATACGCCCATCAGAACGTAAATGTGGTGATCATGGTTAGTCGTGCTCAAAGTGGTGCCCCTACAGTACAAGAAAGAAATGTTACGGGTAACTGTTATCGGTAACATTGTCCAGCCGGACAAAATCAGAAGCAATATCCATCCGTGCCTTAAGTGTATAAGTGTGAGCTACTTCAAATTTGTGGACTTAAATAGATCCGCCCGGTGACAAGGTGAAACCTAAATCTAACATTTTCGGCGTCACTGTTTCGCCACGAATACGCGCCAGCAGGCGTTCAGCGCCAATGCTGCCCATTCGCTCACGCGGCGTCAGTACGCTTGCAAGACGGGGCTCCATCACCTGACCAATATCGTGGCCGTGGAAACCAGCAATCGCGATATCATCCGGGATTTTTAAGCCCAGACGCTGGCATTCAAACGCCGCGCCGACGGCAAGGTCATCGTTGGTACAGAACACGCCATCCAGTTGCGGATATTCCCGCCGCGCCTGGCGAATCAGCTCGATACCGGATGAGTATGAAGAAGATTGCTCGACCATCACGCTATACGGCACCAGGCCGGCATCCAGCATCGCCTGTTCGTATCCCTTCTGTTTGATGATGGTACGTTCGTCGAGGCGCGCCCCCAGATAAGCCACATGTCGATGTCCGCGGGCAATGATGGCTGTGGTCATCTGGCGTGCCGCTTCAAAGTTATTAAAACCGACGGCAATATCGAGACACGGCGACTGGCTGTCCATCAACTCCACCACCGGGATCCCCGCCACCTCAATCATTTTTAAGGTACGCGGCGTATGGGTACGTTCAGTCAGGATCAGCCCGTCGATATTCCACGAGAGCATCGATTCGAGGCGTTCCTGCTCCATTTCCGGCTTATAACCGTAGTGGGCCAACATGGTTTGATAACCGTGGGCGTCGGTAACACTTTCGATGCCGCGTAATACTTCGGCGAAAACCTGATTAGTCAGGGAAGGTAACAGGACGCCAATCGCCCGGCTGGTGGCGTTAGAGAGGATATCGGGCGCGCGATTGGGAATATAGCCCAGTTCATCAAGAGCGGCGGCAATCTTGCCACGTAGAGCGACGGAAACCTGCTCCGGGTTACGCAAAAAGCGGCTGACCGTCATTTTGGTCACGCCTACACGGTCAGCCACATCCTGAAGTACGGGTCTTTTCTTTTTCATCGTCCTGAAAGGTACAAAAGGGATAGATTCCTACAGTTTACCACGGACGCATAAGAACCTTCCCGATTCCTCGGGAAGGTTTGTGAGATTAATTTAGACTGGCGGTAAATCGAACAGCAGGATTTCACTGTCGCTATCAGCATGGATGGAGATTGCCTGCTCATCCCAGATTGCCAGACCATCGCTGGTCGAAGCTTTCACACCGTTAATGGTGACATTGCCTTTCACCACCTGAATCCAGACGCGGCGTTCAGCGGCAATCTGATGCACCGATTGCTCATCTTTCACCAGCGCCCAGCGGTACAGTTCCATATCCTGATGCACTTTCAGCGAACCATCACGCGCATCCGGCGAGAGCACCAGTTGTTTGCCTTGCACGGCATCGAAGCGACGCTGTTCATAACGCGGCGTAATGCCGTTTTCTTCTGGCATGATCCAGATCTGATACAGATGCAGACGCTCGGTGCTGCTTGGGTTGTACTCTGAGTGACGAATCCCCGTACCCGCACTCATAATCTGGAACTCGCCCGCGGGAACCTGCTCTTTATTGCCCATGCTGTCCTGGTGCTCAACAGTACCTTCCAGCACGTAGGTCAAAATTTCCATATCTTTATGCGGGTGAGTACCGAAGCCCTGCCCTGCTTCAATCACGTCGTCGTTAATCACGCGCAGTGCGGAAAACCCCATAAAGTTCGGATCGTAATAATTGGCAAAAGAGAAAGTATGCCAGGAGTCCAGCCAGCCATGATTAGCATGACCGCGTTCATTTGCTTTGCGTAAGTAGATCATTTGTATTCGCCCCCTGAATGATTTCGATGGGCTTAGTGTGGACCCGATCTGCCTGGGATGATAGAGGGTGAAAATTGACCCCTCTGTTCAAAAAAATTGAACTAAATAAGGGGCCATAAAACTTACTTAGCGAGAGTTACCGTGGAGGGAGACGCTTGCTCAAAACCGCGTTCAAGGATTTCCAGATTAGTAAGAACTTCAGATTCCTTGACGTAATTTGGTGCACAGTTGGTGATGGTTTGATACAACGCATCGTAGACGCGCCCGTAATCGCCCATCTCCGGCGTCATCTCTTCTCTGACCGTCACGCCCTCGTCATTGACATACTCCAGCACACCGACCGAATCATCCGCTGCGAATCCCGGTTCGCCCGGCATAATATTAGCTTTCAGGCTGGTTTCCTGCTGGTCGATGCCGTATTTAATAAACGAACCTTTCTTACCGTGAACGATAAATTTCGGATAATCGATTTTCACCAGATGACTGGTTTTGACGATCGCTTTCAGGTCACCATAAAACAGCTGCGCTTCGAAGGTATCGTCCGGGTTGGCCTTATTACGCAGGCTGCGGATGTCATAAGCGACATGATCCGGGCGACCGAACAACGAAATAATCTGGTCCATCGTATGCACACCAAGGCCATAGAACGCGCCATCCGGCGGTAGCCCAGGTTTGGTTTCTGCCACCGGGCGGTAATAGTCAAAATGGCTTTCCACTTCAACAATTTCTCCCAGCTTGCCGCTTTCAATCGCTTTTTTCGCCGTCAGGAAGCAGGAGTCAAAACGACGATTCTGATATGGCGTGACGGTCAGCCCTTTGCTTTTCGCCAGCGCAAAAAGTTCTTTCGCCTGGGCAAGCGTCGGAGTGAACGGTTTTTCGACCAGCACATTTTTCCCGGCCTCCAGCGCGCGCTTCGCGTACTCGAAGTGGCTGTCCGCATGAGTGCAGACGACAACCAGCTTAACGTCGGGATCATTTAATACTTCGTCGAGATCGCTGGTGAAATGGATATGGGAATAGATGGGGGCTTGTTCTTCCGGTTTTGCATGGCGGCGAAAAATATGCGCGACATGCCAGCTATCCTTGCGGTGAAGTACATACGGCAGATGGTAACGGGTGGTGCTTTTGCCGAAGCCAATAAAGGCGCAGTTGATGACCATGATTTCGTCCTTTTTAAGGGGGTTAGTTACACCTTAGCGCAAAGCGGACGTGGTTCCTATGCTCATGCTTCAGTACGTCAGATTGTTGGCATAGTGCGCGTTGTTCATGCCGGATGCGGCGTGAACGCCTTATCCGACCTACGGTTCAGGACGATGTGTAGGCCTGATAAGCGTAGCGCATCAGGCGATTTCGCATTTGTCTCAACACGAGAAACACTCCCCGTGGACAAAATGACACGCAAAAAAAAGCCAGCACCCGGCTGGCTAAGTAATACTGGAAGCAATGTGAGCAATGTCGTGCTTTCAGGTTCTCCGCGAGGGTCTTCCTGATCGCGAGACAATAATAATCATTCTCATTCGCACTTGTCCAACACTTTTTGCAAAAAAATGCCGTTGACTCCTATTTGAAAGTCAATGATGTTGAAAGGGACATTAACCCCAAAGAGGACAGAGGAATGAGTGAGATAGTGATACGCCACGCTGAAACGCGCGATTACGAGGCCATTCGGCAAATCCACGCCCAGCCGGAGGTGTATTACAACACACTACAGGTGCCTCATCCTTCCGATCATATGTGGCAGGAGCGACTCGCCGATCGTCCCGGCATCAAGCAACTCGTCGCCTGCATTGATGGAGACGTCGTGGGTCATCTCACTATTGACGTGCAACAGCGCCCACGTCGTAGTCATGTTGCTGATTTTGGTATCTGCGTTGACTCGCGCTGGAAGAATCGCGGCGTCGCCAGCGCTCTGATGCGAGAAATGATTGAAATGTGCGACAACTGGTTGCGGGTAGAGCGCATTGAGCTAACGGTATTTGTCGATAACGCGCCAGCAATTAAGGTCTATAAAAAATTCGGCTTTGAGATTGAAGGGACTGGCAAGAAGTACGCGTTGCGTAATGGCGAATATGTTGATGCGTATTATATGGCGCGGATGAAATAGAGAATTTGCAATCTAAGGTTGTTATTTAAGCCCTCTCCCGGTAGGCGAGAGGGCTTAAGAGATTAATACCCCGCGGTTAAATCATCCACCGAGCGCGGGTCAGATGCGCCGTACAACTCGCCGTCCGGCCCAACCATAATACTTTGCGTACTGCCCATCGCCTCTTTCAGCGCCACTTTCTGACCTTTTGCTTCCAGCAGCTTGATCGTATCCGGGCTAAATCCTTTCTCGACACGCAGCTCGTCCGGCAGCCATTGATGGTGGAAACGTGGCGCATTGGTCGCTTCGGCGACGTTCATTCCATAATCGATACTGTTCACGACCATTTGCAGCACAGTGGTGATAATTCGACTCCCACCTGGGCTACCAGTCACCAGCCAGGTTTTACCGTCTTTCACCACAATAGTTGGTGACATCGACGACAGCGGACGCTTATTCGGCCCGACGGCGTTAGCATCACCGCCCACCAGCCCGTAAACGTTCGGCACTCCCGGTTTGGCAGAGAAATCACCCATTTGGTTATTAAGCAAAATACCGCTCTCGCCCGCGACAATGCCCGTACCAAAGGTGGTGTTCAGCGTATAGGTCACCGCCACTGCGTTACCGTCTTTATCCACCACTGAGTAATGGGTAGTTTGATTACTCTCATAAGGCGCAAGCTTGCCGGGGCGAATCTCGCTGGACGGCTTCGCTTTATTGATATCGATTTGATCGGCAATGGATTTGGCATAGGCTTTATTGGTCAGCGCCTGCCACGGGACTTTGACAAAATCCGGGTCGCCAAGATATTCCGAGCGGTCGGCGTAGGCATGTTTCTCGGCTTCTGCCATGATTTGCATCGCATCGGCACTGCCAAAGCCGTATTTCTTCATATCGAAGTTTTCCAGAATATTGAGGATTTGCACAATATGAATCCCGCCGGAAGATGGCGGTGGCATGGAGTAAACCTGATACCCGCGATAATCGCCGCTTATTGGTGTGCGTTCGACCGCTTTATATGCGGCTAAATCTTCTTTGCTGATCAAGCCACCGTTTTTCTGCATCTCCTGGGCAATCTGTTCCGCTATCGTGCCTTTGTAGAATTCATCCGGGCCGTTTTCGGCAATCATCTCCAGGCTCTTTGCCAGGTTCGCCTGCACCAGCTTGTCGCCCTTTTTCAGCGGCTCGCCCTCTTTCCAGAAGATAGCCTTGCTGTTTTCGTGATTTGGCAGCACTTCGCTACCGTAGGTTTTGAGATCGTCAGCCAGCGCGTCATTAACAATAAAACCATCGCGTGCCAGTTTAAACGCCGGCTGCACGACTTTGTTCAGCGGCATGGTGCCATATTTATCCAGCGCCAGTGAGAAGCCCGCGACCGTGCCCGGCGTGCCGGAGGCCAGATGCGAAGTGAGTGATTTTTTGTTGTCCGGGTTGCCCTGATCATCAAGGAACATATCGCGGGTCGCTTTGGCGGGTGCCATCTCACGGAAATCGATAGCGGTGGTATTGCCATCTTTAGTGCGGATCAGCATAAAACCGCCACCGCCCAGATTCCCCGCCTGCGGATGCGTTACCGCCAGCGCGTAGCCCACCGCCACGGCGGCATCAACGGCATTCCCGCCCTGCTTAAGAATATCCACCCCCACCTGAGTGGCAGTAGCATCCACAGACGCCACCATCCCTTGTTTCGCACGTACAGGATGGAAAACATCTTCTTCCACACCATATGAAACGGGCGACGGCGCAGGCGGTGCAGCGATAACACTAAAACAACATCCTGAGAGCAGAGCAGCGATAGCCACCCGGCGTAAAAACGTCGGTCTTATCATCGTTATTCTCCAGAGATTAAGGGGCAGCCCCAGCTAAGCCTGGTATATAACTCTGAATTGATCCTGATGATTACAGGAAAGGAGTAAACTTAAGAGATATCTTCAGAGGAGGATACGCGATGAAACGACTTCTGATTCTTACGGCACTGTTACCGTTTGTCTGCTTTGCACAGCCCATTAATACTCTGAATAATCCGAACCTGCCGGGGTATCAGATCCCCAGCCAGCAGCGGATGCAAACCCAAATGCAAACGCAACAAATCCAGCAAAAAGGGATGCTAAACCAGCAACTGAAAACACAGACTCAGTTACAGCAACAGCATTTAGAAAACCAGATTAATAGCAACTCCCAACGGGTATTGCAGTCACAGCCGGGGGAACTAAATCCCGCCCGGCAGCATATGCTGCAAGAGAGGAGAAACGGCGACATGCTGAATCCGCCCAGCACGTCGCAACCTGACATACCGCTGAAAACTATTGGGCCGTAAAGTTCGGACCAATCACGTCAATCGCATCAGTACAGATGCAATCCACGCCCCAGCGCAGCAACTCTGCCGCGCGCTGGGGTTTGTTGACGGTATACACCAGAATCCGTAATCCCGCGTCTTTCAACTGCATCACTCGCGCTTTATCGAGTAACTTATAATTGAGATGAATGGAGACGCAGCCCAGCCGCATGGTCAGTTCGCGCCAGTCGTTGCGCCACTCATCAAGCAACAAACCGCGCGGCAGTTCTGGTACTGCCTGTTGTGCAGCTTCTAAAGCATCAATCTCAAACGATGACAGCAGCGGCGGCGTCATACCAGCCCACAGATCGCGTGCCGCCAGTGCCACCCTTTTGCCCGTCAACGGCCCGGTGCCGGTGGTGGGTTTGATTTCAATATTCGCCATCATCCCGTATTCACGGCAGCGTTCCGCTACTTGCGAAAGCAACGGCAGCGGCTCGCCTTTAAACGCTTTGCCGTACCAACTGCCTGCATCCACGCGCAGTAAATCCTGCCAGTTCAGTTCGCCCGCCACGCCCCAGCCATTGCTGGTACGTTCGAGATTGTCGTCATGGAGCAGGAAGATCTCACCATCTTTCGATAACTTCGCGTCAAATTCGATCATCTTATGACCGTATTTTGCCCCCACGTCGATTGCCGCTAGGGTGTTTTCCGGGGCCAGTTTACCGCCGCCACGATGGGCGACGATGCGGGGATAAGGCCAGTTACTCATACTCGTTGTCCTGTTTCACCATCAAAAAGATGTAGCTGATTTTCCGGCAGATGCAGCCACAGCGAACTGCCTGCCGTCGGGCGTTCCTGATGCGCCAACCGCACCACCAGCTTCTGTTCGCCCCAGCGCCCGTGCGCCAGATTATCTGCGCCGAGGATCTCCAGCGTGTCCATCACCAGTGGTATGCCGCCTTCTGCCTGCGAGCTTAACGCAATATGTTCCGGGCGAATGCCGAGGGTCATTTTACGTCCGGCATACTGACGGTAGCCACCGTTTAGCGGCAGCGCAATGCCGCCGTCCAGTTCGAAATGCGTGCCTGCGTTATTCACGCGGCCTGCCAGCAGGTTCATCGCCGGACTGCCGATAAAACTCGCCACAAACAGACTGGCGGGCTTTTCGTAGACTTCTACCGGTGTGCCAATCTGTTCGGCAACGCCGCCATTCATCACCATTACCCGCTGAGCAAGCGTCATCGCCTCAACCTGATCGTGGGTGACGTAGAGCGATGTCGTTTTCAGGCGGCGGTGTAACTGTTGTAATTCAAGGCGCATCTGCACGCGCAGCTTAGCGTCGAGGTTAGAGAGTGGCTCATCAAACAGGAACACTGCCGGCTCGCGCACAATCGCACGCCCCATCGCCACACGTTGGCGCTGACCGCCGGAAAGCTCGCGCGGGCGGCGCTTGAGCAGGCCATCCAGCTCCAGAATTCGCGCCGCTTCTTTGACGCGCTCGGCTATTTGTTGCTTGCCCATGCCGCGAATTTTCAGCCCCCACGCCATGTTTTCTTCGACGTTCATATGCGGATAGAGCGCGTAGTTCTGGAACACCATCGCAATCCCGCGATCTTTCGGCTCCATTTCAGTGACACGCTTGCGGTCAATCCAGATATCACCCGTCGTTACCCGCTCCAGCCCGGCGACCATGCGCAGCAGCGTGGATTTCCCGCAGCCAGACGGCCCGACCATCACGATAAATTCGCCATCCGCCACATCAAGGGTCAGCGGTTTTATGACCTGGGTTTTGCCATCCCAGCTTTTGGTTACTGCCTGTAATTTCAGTCCTGCCATCTTATTTCTCACTATCGACCAGGCCACGCACAAAGGCACGCTGCATCACTAAAACAATCACAACCGGAGGGATTAGGGTTAACAACATTGCCGCCATCACCGAGTTCCATTCCGTGGTGCCTTCGCCAGTGGCGATCATCCCTTTAATCCCTGCCACGGTGGTGCCGAGATCCACGTCGGTAATAATCAACAACGGCCACAAATACTGGTTCCAGCCGTAAATAAAGGTGATCACAAACAGCGCCGCCAGATTGGTTTTCGACAACGGAAAAACGATGTCGCAAAAGAAACGCATTGGTGACGCGCCGTCGATCCGCGCGGCTTCCACCAGCTCATCCGGCAGCGTCATAAAGAACTGGCGGAACAGGAAGGTGGCGGTCGCCGAGGCCATTAATGGCAGCGTTAAGCCAGCGTAGCTGTCGAGCATTTTCAGGTTGGCGATGACTTCCACCGTCGGGAAGATACGCACTTCAACCGGCAGCATCAGGGTGATAAAAATCATCCAGAAGAAGAGGTTACGTAGCGGAAAACGAAACCAGACAATGGCAAATGCTGAGAGCATCGAAACGGTAATTTTGCCGAGCGTAATGCTGAACGCCATCACGAAGCTGTTAAGCAACATCCGCCAGAACGGCGCGCTATTCGTGCCGACTCCGTTTACCCAAATGTTGTGGATGTTTCCCAGCAGATGCGTGCCGGGGACGAGCGTCATCGGCGCGGCGTAGACTTCTTGTTTATCCAGCGTCGCCGCGACAAACGCCACGTACAGCGGGAAGAGGATCACCGCGATCCCAAGGATCAGCATGGTATGGCTGAATATTGTCAGCCACGGACGGTTCTCAATCATTGGTAACGCACCTTGCTTTCAACATAGCGGAACTGCACCACCGTCAGCACGATGACGAGGAACATCAACACTACCGACTGCGCGGCAGACGAAGCCAGATCCAGTCCAGTAAAGCCTTCACGATAGATCTTATAAATCAGCGTCGTGGTGGCCTGTACTGGCCCGCCAGACGTGGCGGCGTCGATCACCGGGAAAGTGTCGAAGAATGCATACACCAGGTTTACCACCAACAAGAAGAAGCTCACCGGGGCGATAAGCGGCAACGCAATCTTAAAGAAGCGGCGAATTGGACCTGCGCCGTCGATGGCTGCGGCTTCAATCAACGAACGGGGAATGGATTGCAGCGCGGCATAGAAGAACAGGAAGTTGTAGCTGATTTGCTTCCACACCGAGGCAAATACCACCAGAAACATCGCCTGACCGCTGTTTTGCGCATGGTTCCAGTCGTAACCGAACTCAGCAAGAAAATGGGTAATCAGCCCGCGACCTGGGTTAAACAGGAAGATCCATAATACGGCGGCAACGGCGGGAGCCACGGCATACGGCAGCAGCATTAAGGTTTGATAGAAGCGGCTGCCGCGCACGATGTACTCCACCAACGCCGCGAAGAACAGCGACACCAGCAAACCGCTGACGGTGACAAAGGTGCTGAATTTTATCGTCGTCCAGAAGGCGTCGAGATAGTAACTGTCATGGAACAGCGCGACGAAATTATCCAGGCCGACAAACTGGCTGGAGAAACCAAACGGATCGACGCTTTGCAGCGAGTACCACAACGCTTCGCCCGCAGGCCAGATAAAAAAGATAACGGTGATGATGAGCTGCGGCGCGACCAGCAAATAAGGCAGCCAGCGCGAGCGGAACACCGGACGGGATGATGACATTACGGTTAATTCCTGAACTGTGCCGGATGCGCTTCGCTTATCCGGCCTACACGCGATGACAGGTCAGATAAGCAAAACACATCCGGCATTTCACTGGTTAAGACTTCGTCGATTTCTCAAAGCGGCGCAGCAACTGATCCCCACGCTCAACGGCGGTATCCAGCGCCTGCTGTGGCGTCTTCTTACCGGTCCACACGCTCTCCAGCTCTTCATCCACAATCACGCGGATTTGCGGCATGTTGCCCAGACGCAGCCCTTTGGTGAACGGCAACGGCGGCTTGTTCAGCATCTGACGCGTGGCGATATCCGCCCCTGGGTTTTTCTCGTAAAAGCCTTGTTCACGGGTCAGGTCATAAGCCGCTTTGGTGATTGGCAGATAACCGGTTTTCTGATGCCACTCGGCAGCGTTTTCCGGCTTCGCGAGGAAGTCGAGGAACTTCGCCACGCCGATGTAAGTTTCTTTATCTTTGCCCTGCATCACCCACAGACTGGCTCCGCCGATAATGGCGTTTTGCGGCGCATCTTTCGCGTCCGCGTCGTAAGGCATCATGCCGACACCGTAGTTAAATTTGGCGTACTCACGAATGTTGGCAAGAGAACCTGAAGAGGCGGTCGTCATCGCACAATCACCGTTGTAGAACTTCTCGGTGGATTCATCCTTACGCCCGACGTAGCTGAAATCACCCTTCTTGTTCATCTCTTCGAGCATGGCGATGTGTTTCACCTGCTCCGGCTTGTTGAACTCCAGCACGGCATCTGTGCCATCAAAGCCGTTGTTTTTGCTGGCAAACGGCAAACCGTTCCAGGCGCTAAAGTTTTCCAGTTGGATCCAGCCCTGCCAGCCGCTGGCGTAGCCGCACTTCATACCAGAGGCTTTCAGTTTCGCGGCATAGTCCGCCAGATCCTGCCAGGTTTTCGGCGGCTGTTCCGGGTCTAACCCCGCTTTCTTGAAGGCGTCTTTGTTGTAATAGAGAACAGGAGTCGAGCTGTTGAACGGCTGGGAGAGTAAGTGTCCGGTTTTGCTGTCGGAGTAGTAACCGGAAATCGTTGGCACAAACTGCGACTCATCGAAGTTAATCCCCGCCTCTTTAAACACGTCATACACCGGTTTAATGGCTTTCGACGCCATCATGGTGGCGGTGCCAACTTCATAAACTTGCAAAATAGCCGGAGCGTTGCCGGTGCGGAATGCGGCAATCCCCGCACTTAAATTCTGTTCGTAGTTGCCTTTATAGGTCGGTACGATTTTGTAATCCGGGTTTTCGGCGTTAAAACGCTGGGCCAGAGAGTCCACCTCTTTACCCAGTTCCCCTTCCATAGAATGCCAGAACGGAATAGTCGTCACTGCCTGCGCATTTGCCATTAAAGCCACTCCGAGCGCCAGTGCTGAAGCTGTATAACGTAACGGTTTCATTGATTATCTCTCTTGTTGTACCGAATGCGTGAATTCACGCGTTTTATGCTCGCGGGGTAACATGACATGCTCGAATTACAGAAAAATAACTATTTTGTTACATTTTTAAGATAGTAAGGTGTCAGAGAGATGACAAGGCAGTGACGACGCGGGGAAAGGAAAATGGGAGATGGGGCACGGATAAGCGGGAAAAAGAGAAGATCTGTGTCAAACGCTACAGATTGTAGATAACGTGTTTATCGTTTCATGCCGGATGCGGCGTAAACGCCTTATCCGGCCTACAGGAGCGATATTTTCCAATTTTAACAAAAGGTTACCCACAGACAGGTCTAACAGCAAAGACAATTTTTATCGCACCACACTCTGCTTCAGCCGTTCATTGGCGGTCTTAATCCATTCCCGGTGGTGTTTTCTATAATGAGGTCTTGAACGTTTAGCCGTATCAACCACAGCAACATACTGCTCATTGGCTTCACGGAGTCGGTTCATTTTTGCCAGCATCTCCGCATAATAAATACGCGCCTGCGGGCCTGAGTAATAGAAATTAATACCTCAAACTCACTTTCCGCATCAGTATATTTTTCCTGTGCCGCTAACGCTCTGGCAAATAACAGATGCCCTTCTGCCGACTGAAAATCAGGGTTATAGCGCATCACATCTTCCAACGTCTGCTGACAGGCGGCGAACTCCTGAATGGCAAATTGCGCCTGCGCCAGACTTAACATCATTACCGCTTCATGGGCGAATATCCCGCCTAACGCCTGCTGATAATGGGGAACAGCTTCGTGGTAGCGTTCGAGGCGCGCCAGTTCGTTGGCAAGTTGATAGTGGTTTTGATTCGTCTCGGCAATCGCCAGCTCTTCGGTTAATTTGCGCAGGTGGCGTTCCGGGTTGATTTTGTCCTGCAAACGCATCAGCAAGGAACGCCCATGACGGTCAGCTCCGGTTTCTGGCAACATCACTAGGACAAAATATGCCACGCAGCCAATCACCGGAAAAAAGAAGATGATAAAAATCCAGTATCGCTCTTGTCCGGTACGATAAGCGTGAATACAGCACAGCAGTTCAAGCATAACGATAACAGCATAATGCATGGGAGGGACCTCTCCGTGGCAAAAATATGAGGTCTGGTTTTAATCCTCCCGACCCGTTGAAACAAGTCTGTATACGGACGAAGTTCATTGATTGCCCACGACCGGATTTAACAGCTATCCCCCGGTGTAAGACTGAATAAAGACAATGGCATAGCCCACGAGCAGTACGCTTGCACCAAGTAATAAGTTTATTTTTTTATCCGCTAGCCATAAGGCAATGACTGGGAAAATAAGTACTCCCAGCCCTCGCAAAGGTTCAAATGTTATTCCAACCCAACCTGCGTACAGCCAGGCGCTAAAATAGACGATCAGCGTGCTGCACGATTTATCGTTTTCGTCTGAAGAACTCCATCGCAAAACAACCGCGCAGCAAAATAGCTTTAAAAAGACCGTTAAGAAATCCATTCTCTTACATCCAGCCAAATCTTCTGACATCGATACTGGACGCATTTAACCCCTACAGCCAGCAGCAAATCAGTCCGAATCAAGATTCGCTTTTTGCAGTGCCGTCCAGAACACCATCAGGCAGTAAACAGTTATCCCCCCAAATACGCGCTTCTTACCGCCTCGTTCGCCAGCAGCGCATCGCCGGTGTCTTCGAGCACGACGTGGCCGTTTTCCAGCACGTAGCCGCGATCCGCCAGCTTCAGCGCCTGGTTGGCGTTCTGCTCGACGAGGAAAATGGTCATCCCCTGCTCGCGCAATTGCTCGATGGTGTCGAAAATTTGCTGGATGATAATCGGCGCCAGTCCGAGCGAGGGTTCATCAAGCAGTAGCAAACGCGGATTGCTCATCAACGCACGACCAATCGCCAGCATCTGCTGTTCACCACCGGACATAGTGCCCGCTCGCTGAATACGACGCTCATGCAGACGTGGGAACAGTTCATACACCCACTTTATGCGTTCCTGAAACTGGTCGCGTTCAGCAAAGAAGCCGCCCATTGCCAGGTTCTCTTCCACCGTCATGCGTGAGAAGACGCGACGCCCTTCCGGGACAATCGCTACCGCTTCGCGCATGATTTTTGCCGTCTGCCAGTCGGTAATGTCTTTATCATCAAACACAATTCGCCCACTGGTGGCGCGCGGATCGCCGCATAACGTGCCCAGCAGTGTCGTTTTCCCCGCACCGTTTGCACCAATCAGGGTGACAATCTCGCCCTGATTGATATGCAGACTCACCTCATGCAGCGCCTGGATTTTGCCGTAGTGGGCGCTGACTTTGTCAAAGGACAACATGACTTTTTCCATCTTATGCCTCACCTAAATAGGCACGGATCACGTCCGGGTTATTACGGATCTGCTCCGGCGTACCGTTTGCCAGCGGCGTCCCCTGATTGACCACGTAAATTCTGTCTGAAATACCCATCACCAGCTTCATATCGTGTTCAATCAACAAGATAGTGGTGTTGTGATGATTGCGCAGTTCGGCAATCAGCTCATCCAGCTCTTTCGTCTCTTTCGGGTTAAGACCTGCTGCCGGTTCGTCGAGCATTAAAATCTCCGGCTGCGTCACCATACAGCGGGCAATCTCAAGACGGCGCTGGTCGCCATAGGCCAGGTTGCTCGCCTGGCGGTTGGCGTGTTCCAGCAAACCAATGCGCTCAAGCCAGGTGGCGGCGCGGTCGAGGGCTTCGCTCTGGGCGCGGCGGAAAGAGGGCGTTTTCAAAAGACCTGAGAACAGTCCGCTTTTCAGTTGCTGATGCTGCGCCACCAGCAGGTTTTCAATTACCGTCATTTCACGGAACAGACGCACATGCTGGAAGGTGCGCACCACGCCCATACGGGCGATTTGCTGCCCCGGCAAACCTTCCAGATGTTGATCGCGCAGTAAAATAGTGCCGCCAGTGGGTTTGTAGAATCCGGTCAGACAGTTGAAGACCGTGGTTTTTCCGGCACCGTTAGGGCCGATTAGCGAGACAATCTCCTGCGGGTACAGTTCAAGATTGACGTTGTTTACCGCCAGTAGTCCGCCGAAGCGCATCATCAGGCCGTTAACAGATAATAATGGCTGACTCATGCCTGCTCTCCTTTCTCTGCGCCGTTTTTCAGCTTGAGTTGCGGGCGCGTCATGGGCAGCAAGCCCTGCGGACGCCAGATCATCATCAGCACCATCAAACCACCGAGCATTAACATGCTGTATTCGTTGAAATCACGCATCAACTCGCGCGAGACCACCAGCAAAATTGCCGCCAGAATCACCGCGAATTGCGATCCCATACCACCGAGCACCACAATCGCCAGCACAAATGCCGATTCAGCAAAGGTGAAGGATTCCGGGCTGACAAAACCCTGGCGCGCTGCGAACAACGTTCCGGCAAACCCCGCAAACGCGGCGCTGATGGTAAAGGCGGTCAGCTTGATACGACGCGGACTTAAGCCCAGCGAACGGCAGGCAATCTCGTCTTCTCGCAACGCTTCCCACGCACGGCCCAGCGGCATTCGCAGCAAACGGTTAATAACGAACAAAGAAAACACCACCAGCAGCAACGCCACCAGGTAGAGGAAGATAACGCGATCGGACGGATCGTATTTCAGGCCAAAGAAATTGCTGAACGTATCCCAGCCGCCTTCACGGGCAGTACGACTAAATTCGAGGCCAAAAAAGGTCGGTTTCGGGATCTGACTAATGCCATTCGGGCCGCCGGTAATTTCAGTGTTATTAAGCAGCAATATGCGCACAATTTCACCGAAACCGAGGGTGACGATCGCCAGATAGTCACCGCGCAGACGCAACACCGGGAAGCCGAGCAGGAAACCCGCCGCCGCTGCCATTAACCCGGCAATCGGCAGGCAAGTCCAGAAACCAAGGCCGTAATAGTGATTGAGCAGGGCAAAGGTATAAGCGCCAATGGCGTAAAAGCCGCCGTAACCGAGCACCAGCAGGCCAGAAAGCCCCACCACCACGTTCAGCCCAAGGCCGAGGATAATGTAGATCATGGTCAGGGTGGCGATATCCACCGTCCCGCGCGACACCATAAACGGCCACACCACCGCAAGAACCAGCAGCGCTACAAGGAACAGTTTCTGTTTCACCGTGGAGCCATCAATCGCAGGCAGAATAAACTTCGGCCCGGAAACGCTTTTCAACCCTTTCTGGAAAGCAGGTCGCACAAGCTGGAAGAAAAAGACCACCGCCGTGCCAATAAACACCCATTCCCAACGAACATCCGAAGCGCTGCCGACCACCAGTTTGGTGCCGTCCAGCTCCAGTTGCACGCCCATAAAGACGCCCGCGAGGACAAAAAACATGGCGGCAGAGAGCAGCGCCATTGCAATATGCATCGGTTTCATACTTTCTCTACCTCCGGGCGACCCAGAATACCGGTCGGCATCACCAGCAGCACCAGAATCAGCAGGGCGAATGAGACCACATCTTTATATTCCGTACTCAGATAGGCAGAAGAGAGCGCCTCCGCAATCCCCAGAATCAGGCCGCCAATCATCGCCCCTGGAATACTGCCAATTCCGCCGAGCACCGCTGCGGTAAAGGCTTTCATTCCGGCCATAAAGCCGATGTAGGGGTTAATTACGCCGTAGAACTGACCGAGCAGAACGCCCGCCACCGCTGCCATCGCAGCGCCAATCACAAAAGTCAGCGCAATCACCCGGTCGGTGTTGATGCCGAGCAGGCTCGCCATTTTCAGATCTTCTGCGCAGGCACGACAGGCGCGCCCCATGCGGGAGTAGCGAATGAAAATCGTCAGCGCCAGCATGGCAAGGAAGGTGACAATCCAGATCACCGCCTGCATGGTAGTAATAGAGGCGGAGAAGTTTTCGCTATGACCCACCACCCACTGACCGTTAAACAGGCTGGGCAGCGCCACGTCGCGCGAACCTTCGGTCAGACTGACGTAGTTTTGCAGGAAGATAGACATGCCGATTGCGGAAATCAGGGCAATCAAACGCTTAGAGTTTCGCACCGGGCGATAGGCCACCCGTTCAATACTCCAGCCGTAGGCGCTGGCAATGACGATTGCGCCGACGAATCCCTCCGCCACCAGCAGCCACCCGGTATCAATACCCAGCATCATCAGCGCGGCGATGATCATAAAAGAGACGTAGCTGCCAATCATATAAACCTCGCCGTGGGCGAAGTTGATCATGCCGATAATGCCGTAAACCATGGTGTAGCCGATGGCTATCAGCGCGTAGGTACTGCCCAGCGTGACGCCGTTAAACATCTGCTGCAAGAAATACAAAAACTGCTCAGACATAAGGTAACCTTTCTAAACCCGCCCGCATTTCACGGGCGGCGGGATGATCACTTGGCTGCCGTGGATGAACCGTCGGCGTGCCACTGGAAGACACCAAAATCAAATCCCTTAAGATCGCCTTTTTCATCCCAGTTCAGCGGCCCAATCACGGTATTTGCACCGTTAGCTTTTAAATCTTTCACCAGCGCCAGCGGCTCATCGCTGCCGGTACGCTCAAGAGCAGTCGCCAGAGATTGCACCGCCGCGTAGGTGATCCAGACATATGGCCCGGACGGATCTTTCTTGTCAGCTTTCAGCGCATCAACAATGCCCTGGTTTGCCGGATCCATGTCATAGCGTTTTGGCATGGTGACCAACATGCCTTCGGCAGCATCGCCGGCAATGTTCGACAGCGACGCATTACCCACGCCTTCTGGTCCCATAAACTGGGTTTTCAGGCCGACGGAACGGGCCTGGCGCAGCATCTGCCCCATTTCAGGGTAGTAACCGCCGTAATAAACAAAATCGATATTCTCTTTTTTCAGGCGAGCAATTAGTGCGGAGAAATCTTTTTCCCCGGCAGTAATGCCGTCGAAGAAGACGATGTTGGCGTTAGCTGCTTTCAGCTCGTCCTGCACCGAACGCGCCAGCCCTTCGCCATACTGTTGTTTATCGTGAATGATGGCGATGCGCTGAGGTTTCACTTTTTCAAGAATATACTTTGCGGCAGTCGGCCCCTGGGAAGAATCCAGACCGGCAGTACGCATGATGTGTTGATAACCGCGCTGGGTCAGTTCCGGGTTGGTTGCCCCCGGCGAGATCATCAGAATACCTTCGTCTTCGTAGATATCTGATGCAGGTTGGGTAGAGGAGGAACACAGATGGCCAATAACGTATTTAATGCCGTCGTTAACGATTTTGTTGGCGACCGCAACGGCTTGTTTCGGGTCGCAGGCGTCATCATATTCCACGCCAACCAGTTTATCGCCCTTAATTCCCCCTTTGGCATTAATGTCTTTAATGGCCTGGCGCGCGCCGTTAAATTCCATATCGCCCCACTGGGCAACCGGGCCAGACATTGCGCCGACAACGGCAACTTTAATATCGTCAGCCAACGCGGTGTGTGATATTGCCAGTGCAATCATCCCTGCGATGATCGTTTTCGCATTCCGTTTCATTATTCAAAATCCCCATTCGTGATGTAGTGCTGCTTTGTTTTTATGTGTCAAAAAATCAAACTGTTCTACTTTTATGTCGCGCAGCTTTTATCTGCCTGATTAAGAGCTTAGCGCAAGATTTCGTATTAAAAACGACTAAAATCCCTATTTTTCAGTAAATTAAAAACAGATAATATTCTGGGTTTATTGATAGATAAACAGAAAAAAGCACAGTTGTCAGCATAAAATAACGGCGTAGAGGGTGGAATAATTCACTACCATCCAGGGGATTATGCTGGACAATTTTCATTCCCTGCTGTTTTTAATTTGTAATTATTGCTGAAAAAAAATTAATCACCTGCCAAAAGAAAGAAAAAAGAGAAAGCCTCCGATTAAATTATTTCGCTACACTGGTTCCACTTTTGTGATTTACACGGGTTACCCATGAAGCTGACCATCATTCGATTAGAAAACTTTAGCGACCAGGACCGAATTGACCTGCAAAAGATCTGGCCGGAGTATTCCCCTTCCTCTTTGCTGGTTGACGGTAATCATCGCATCTATGCCGCGCGTTTTAACGATCGCCTGCTCGCGGCCGTGCGGGTGACCTTAAGCGGCACCGAGGGGGCACTGGATTCTCTGCGCGTGCGGGAAGTCACCCGACGTCGTGGTGTAGGGCAATATCTGCTGGAAGAGGTGCTGCGTAATAATCCTGGTATTTCATGCTGGTGGATGGCGGATGCAGGCGTGGAAGATCGCGGCGTAATGGCGGCGTTTATGCAGGCACTGGGGTTTACGGCGCAACAGGGCGGCTGGGAGAAGCGTTAATCGCTCTGTGTAAAAAGCAGTTCAATGGATTTAGTTGGGAAAAATAACGCATTTTCGTTTTCTCCAACCAACGGGATAAAGCCCAGCGACTGATAAAACGTATGGGCTTTTTCATTCAGAGCCTCGACAAAAAGACCGTGAATACCTACCGCTAATGAGGCTGACCAGACGACTTTCATGGCATGAGCAACCAGTGTTGCTCCCCATCCCTGCCCCTGTAATGAACGATCAATTGCCAGACGCCCAAGAGTGACGCTGGGAATATTTTTGTAGGGAATTTTTTTCTGTTTCGATTTCGAGGGCAGTGCGGCTCGTTCAAAACAACTGCCGGATAATGTGTAATATCCCAAGACCTGACGTTCTGGAGTGTTGCGGCAAAGGATATACGCTCGCAAAATTTTATTGCGATGTTGACGAACCAGATGTGTCGTCAGAAAGAGATTTAACGCTTCCTCGCCGCAGTCGAATCGCTGTAGATCATAATCTGCATCATCGGTCAGAATCTCTATCGTCAGATCATCCATAAATTATTACATTCCCTGAAGACGTTTTGCCGCACGTTTTAACTTTTCACCTGGTGACGGTGGATTACTCAGCGCATCCATCACCCGCGTCCAGGATTCCTCATTGAGAATCATCCGCCGATGCTGTTCAATCACTTCCGCAGCTCGCTGCGAAGCGCTGTTCAACATAAATTGGCTGACGGATTGATTAGATATCGCTGCCGCTTCCTCAATCATACTTTTGTCATCGTCAGTTAAACGCAGATCGATACGCTGCTTTTTAACAGCAGACATGTGAACTCTCCTGCTCCATATAATATGTACGGTATATCACCGTACAATAAGCATATCCTGGATTGTTTAATCTTTCTACAACCATTTCGACAAACACAAAAAAACCCGATGGCAGTTCAGCGCATCGGGCATTCTCATTTATCTATCCGTTACTTCGCATCGGTCGCCGTGCCATTGGCGTGCCAGTCAAATACGCCGAACTCAAAGCCTTTCAGGTCGCCTTTCTCATCCCAGGTCAGCGGTCCCATCACGGTATCAACCGAGTTCGCTTTCAGGTATTTGGCGATCTCAGCCGGATCGTCAGACTGATTCAACCCTGCCTGCAAAGATTGCAGCGCCGCGTAGGTGGTCCAGACAAACGCGCCGCTTGGGTCCTGCTTTTTCGCTTTGATCGCGTCAACAATCGGTTTGTTCGCCGGAACCTGATCGTAGTTCTTCGGCTTAGTTACCAGCAACCCTTCCGCTGACTCGCCCGCGATATTAGACAGCGAGACGTTCGCTACGCCCTCTGGCCCCATAAACTGAGTTTTAAGTCCTGCCGCGCGTGCCTGACGCAGGATCTGCCCCATTTCCGGGTGGTAACCGCCGTAGTAAACGAAATCGATATTTTCTTTCTTCAAACGCGCCACCAGCGTCGAGAAATCTTTTTCTCCGGCGGTGATACCATCAAAGAACACCACGTTAGCATTGCCTTTCTTCAGGCCGTCCTGCACCGCACGAGCCAGACCTTCGCCGTACTGTTGTTTGTCGTGAACGATAGCAATGCGCTGCGGTTTCACTTTCTCAAGAATATATTTCGCCGCCGTCGGTCCCTGGTCTGAGTCCAGGCCGGTGGTGCGCAAAATCAACTTATAGCCACGAGCAGTCAGCTCTGGCGCAGTTGCCGCTGGGGTAATCATTAAAATGCCTTCATCTTCATAGATATCAGACGCAGGTTGTGTTGATGAAGAGCAGAGGTGACCAATGACATATTTAATGCCGTCGTTAACGACTTTGTTCGCCACTGCGACGGCCTGTTTCGGGTCACAGGCATCGTCATATTTTACGATTTGCAGTTTGTTACCTTTAATACCGCCTTTGGCGTTGATATCAGCAACTGCCTGCTCTGCGCCAGTAAACTCCTGATCACCGTACTGGGCCACCGGGCCAGACATCGCGCCCACAACCGCGACTTTAATATCTTCAGCCAGAGCCATATTGCTGAACGCCAGCGCGATACATCCTGCCAGTAACGCTTTACCCTTCATATTCATCCTGTGGTTCCCCATTCTTCTGGTTATTACGTGTGTTGTGATGTTGTTGTTCAGCACTTTATTTCGTTTTATGCATGACTACCCGTGCTTTGGCAGCATACTCTGCTAAAACATACCTCATTTTTCAGAATTTGAAACAAAAATTCAATAAAAACACAACAATAAAGACGCCACTGTAATTTTTAGAGTTTTGCTTATTTATATCTGTAATAAATAAATACCCCCATTTTATTTTCTGTATTTATGCTCCAACGTATAGAAATATATTTATCTAAAGAATATAAAAACCTACAAACCATTATCGGCGATAATGATTAACAGATGACTTTCCATATTTTTTATTGCAAAAAGTTTATTAGCAATTTTAGCTAATACCATCAACTGTGATCTTGCTAACATCTTCGTCAATTTGAATTAATATAAAATCACAGACCAAGGATTTATAAATGCAATGATACGGATTTAATCATTCACAACATAAATAGATATATTCTATCATGTCATATAAAAGGAACTTATCATTTGAACCAGTTTAATATTATTATTCTGACACATGGCGAAGCTGGAAATGCTCTATTATCCAGTAGTGAGATGATTGTTGGTAAAACACCAAATTCTACGGCAATTTCGTTGCAACCCGGAATGTCGCCAGAAACGCTTATGCAACAAGTGAAAGCCATACTCAGGACCAACACCGAAACAGTTATATTTACCGATATTTATGGCGGGACGCCCTCAAATATTGCCTTCCTTCTTTCCAAAGATTTTCCTATCCGCTGTATCAGTGGTGTCAATCTGGCAATGTTAATTGAAGCTAACATGTTACAGGATTCTGGTGAAGAACTTAGTCTGGAAGAATTCGTTCAGCATGTACATGATGCCGGTAAAGAGATGATTCAAAGTTATCGTTTTAATAAAGGATGATAAATCATGAGTATAGTTCATGCCCGCATTGATTACCGTTTGATTCACGGACAAGTCATCACAAAATGGTTAAAAAGGAGTGATGCTAATAAAATAATTGTCATTGATGATCCCCTGTCACGCGATTCTTTCCTGGCTGAAGTCTATAAGATGGCAGCACCAAGTGGTGTTGAAGTAATAATGACGTCCATTGAAGATACGTTACAACGCTGGAATAACAATAACTTTTATGAAGGTAAGTTATTAATTCTTTTTAAATCGATCGATTCTGCATTAAAAACTATACAAGGTGGTTTAATGTTAGATGAATTACAGGTCGGCGGCGTTGAAAATACGCCAGGGAGAAAAATAGTTTTCAACCAAATATCACTCAATCACGAAGATGCCGATAAGCTTCAAATCATTGAAGATAAGAACATAAAAGTTTATTTCCAAACTATTCCTGAAGAAGATCCTGCTAGCCTACAAAAAATCAAAAGTAAGTTATCTTAATTAAGGAAAGAAACTTATGACTATTTTTACAGCAGCAATCATTGCCCTGGTATATTGGATATCCCAGGCAAAAGTATGGTACGGTTTTTCTATTATGCGTATGCCATTATCGATAGCACCTATCATGGGACTGATCTTTAATGATATGCCAACCGCTTTATCTGTTGGGGCCACTCTGCAGATGATCTATATCGGGAGTATTGCCCCTGGCGGAAACCCTCCTGCCGATGAAGGTTTAGCCTCATGTATAGCAATCCCAATCGCACTTACTGCAGGTATTAAGCCAGAAATTGCTATCTCTTTAGCTATTCCTCTGGGATTGCTAGGCGTGGTTCTGGAAAACGTACGTAAAACACTGAATACTACATTTGTCCACATGGCTGACCGCTACGCAGAAAAAGGGGATATCAAAGGTATCCAACGCGCAGCTACAATATATCCTCTCTTGTTGGCTTTTCCGATGCGTTTTGTGCCGGTATTCATCGCCTGCCTGTATGGCCCGGATGCCATTGCCGCCTTTGTAAACCTGCTCCCCGCCTGGTCAACGAATGGCCTGGCAATTGCCGGTAATATTCTACCCGCTTTAGGCTTCGCAATAACCATCATTGTTATCGGCAAAAAACAGTATATCCCTCTGTTCATTATTGGCTTTTTCCTCGTGACCTATTCAGGTTTGAATACCATTGGCGTCTCTATTTTTGGACTTTGTGCCGTCCTCTTATATATGCAGTCACAAAATGCAAAAGGAACTAAAAATGGATAATACAATTGAGTCAGGATGCTCAGAATCCTCACCTATTACAAAAAGAGATGTTCAGATTGTCTGGCTAAAATGGCATGCGTTCTCTGAAACATCGTTGAACTTCGAACGTTTACAAGCGCTGGCATTTTGCAATGCCATGACTGGCGTATTAGCGAAGCTATATCCAGATGAAAACGATCTCGCCAAAGCCTTACAGCGCCATTTAACAATGTTCAACACTCAGGCTAACTGGGGATCGGTTATCGCTGGTATTAGTATTGTGCTGGAGGAAAAAGCAGCTCAGGAATCAGAAGAACAACGTGACTCAACAACACAACTTGTTACTGGATTAAAAACGGGTCTTATGGGGCCGGTATCGGGGATTGGTGACACGTTAGACTTTGGTACATTGCGTCCCATTGTTATTGGCGTCTGTATTCCTTTTGTTATTCAGGGGTACGTTATTGCCGCACTTCTGCCATTAATTTATCAGGTTGTTTATATGTTCTTCGCCAGCCGATTTTCACTTAATATTGGTTATAAAAAGGGAAAAGAATCGATCCTGGAAATTCTACATTCCGGTAGCATTCATCGAATCATTGAAGGCGCAGGCATGTTCGGGCTACTCATGATGGGGGCGCTCTCCGCAACATATGTAAAAATTAAAACACCATTGCACATTACGACGGGCGGCGGAAACACTATCATCTTGCAGGATATGCTGGATAAGATTGTTCCTAATTTGCTGCCGCTTGTCGCCGTACTGGGCATCTGTTTTTATATACAAAAATGTGGACCACATTTCTTACGTATCCTGGTGACCATTTTGGTCTTAAGTCTGGCGTTCTCTTTCTTTGGTTTTTTATAAAATGAAAAAAATAATTATCACGCCACGACCTTTCGTGGGTAAAGGAAAGATTTATATTGAAAACCTGCAATCTGCGGGTTATGACGTTGAATGTAATACCAGTGGAAACCGTTATAGTAAAGAAGAGCTTATCGAAAAAATTAAAGATGCCGATGCCATTATCACCGGCAACGATCCTTTAGACAGAGACGTTCTAGAACAAGCAACAAAACTGAAAGTTATTTCAAAATATGGTGTCGGTCTAGATAATATTGATGTCGATTACGCGAATAGAAAAGATATTGTTGTGCATAAAGCCCTCTGTGCTAATGCTATTTCCGTTGCAGAGATGACTATTCTGATGATGCTTTCCAGTGCCAGGAAGTATGTTGAAATAGAAAATCAGGCCAGAAATGGAAATGACGTCAGACTTGTCGGTCACGAGTTATATCAAAAAACGTTGGGGTTAATTGGCCTCGGTGCAATAGGGCAACACGTCGCCCGCATCGCTCATACACTAGGAATGTTCATTATTGCCTACGACCCCTACATTAATAAAAGCCAGATTCCTGACTATATAATACTTAAATCACTGGATGAAATATATCAGTGTAGCGATATCCTCTCTCTTCATTTACCTTTACTGGACAATACCCGTAACCTGATTGATGGCTCTGTATTTGAGAAGATGAAACCTTCGGCTATTTTGATTAACACCGCCAGAGGAGGATTAATTGATGAAGAAAGTTTATGTATAGCTCTCACTAATCATAAAATCGCTTTTATCAGCGAAGATATTGAACTGAAAGAACGTTCAGAAAAAATTAAAAATTTAAAAAACTATTCCATTACCCCACATGCCGCTTCATTTACCGATGAGGCCGATCACAATACGATGAAAATTTCTATTAAAAACGTTCTACAAGAACTGGAGAAGGAATAATGAAAGAGCTTAAAGGGATTATTACCGCGATGGTGACGCCTTTCGATGAAACGGAAAAAATGGATATTCCGGCAGCGAAAAATATGGCGCGTTGGTTAGTTGATAAGGGAGTTCATGGCTTGTTTATTTGCGGAACTAATGGTGAATTCCATTTGCTATCCGATGATGAAAAAGTTGAGCTGACCAAAGCCGTTGTCGAAGAGGTTGGCGGCGAAGTGACCATTTGTGCAGGTGCAGGTGCAGGTGCAGGTGCAGGTGCAGGTGCAGGTGCAGGTGCAGGTGCAGGTGCAGGTGCAGGTTGTTGTAGCACAAAACAAACTATCGAATTAACAAAAAGACTTGTCAATGCCGGCGCCGATTACATTTCCGTTGTCACGCCATACTATCTGGTACCAAATCAGGAAGATTTATATCGGCACTATCGTGATATTGCAAACAGCACAACAGCCCCCATCATTCTTTATAACTTACCAGGCCAAACTGGATTAAGCATCGAATACGAAACGGCAAACCGCTTAGCTGATATCGAAAACATCGTGGCAATCAAAGATAGCAGTGGCAAATTCGAAGTCCAGAAACAGTATCTGGAAATCGCTAAACACAAAAACTTTAAGGTATTAAACGGTTCAGATTCGTTAATGCTGGATGCTTTTAAAGAAGGTTCTGTGGCGGCTGTTGCTGCAACGTCAAACGTCCTGCCGACTATTGAAGTCGACTTATATAACTACTTTATGGCTGGCGAACTGGATAAGGCACAGGAAGAGCGTAACAAGATGGATGCACTGCGCATGACCATTAAAAAAATGACCGCACCTGCGGTAATGAAAAAAGCGTTAAATCTGATGGGTGTACAGGCAGGTATTACCCGCAGACCAATTCATATGCCAAACGAGGCGATCATTGAAGACATCAAGGAAATGTTGAAAAGCTATAACTTCCTGTAACGGATAAATGCCGAATACATCTTAGCCGGTAAAACCGCAAAA
>NZ_BBMY01000057.1 GCF_000759775.1 Escherichia albertii NBRC 107761 = DSM 17582 | reverse complement strand
CATCAATCATCCCCATAATCTTTGTCAGATTATCAATTTTAAAAAACTAACAGTTGTCAGCCTGTCCCGCTTATAAGATCATACGCCGTTATACGTTGTTTACGCTTTGAGGAATCCACGATGAGTGAGGCAGAAGCCCGCCCGACTAACTTTATTCGTCAGATCATCGATGAAGATCTGGCCAGTGGTAAGCACACCACAGTACATACCCGTTTCCCGCCGGAGCCGAATGGCTATCTGCATATTGGTCATGCGAAATCTATCTGCCTGAACTTTGGGATCGCCCAGGACTATAAAGGTCAGTGCAACCTGCGTTTCGACGACACTAACCCGGTAAAAGAAGATATCGAGTACGTTGAGTCGATCAAAAACGACGTTGAGTGGTTAGGTTTTCACTGGTCTGGTAACGTCCGTTACTCCTCTGATTATTTTGATCAACTCCACGCCTATGCGATCGAATTGATTAATAAAGGCCTGGCATATGTCGATGAGCTGACGCCAGAGCAGATTCGCGAATACCGTGGCACCCTGACGCAGCCGGGTAAAAACAGCCCGTACCGCGATCGTAGTGTTGAAGAGAACCTGGCGCTGTTCGAAAAAATGCGCACTGGTGGTTTTGAAGAAGGTAAAGCCTGCCTGCGCGCGAAAATCGACATGGCGTCGCCGTTTATCGTGATGCGCGATCCGGTGCTGTACCGCATTAAATTTGCTGAACACCACCAGACCGGCAGCAAGTGGTGCATCTACCCGATGTACGACTTCACCCACTGCATCAGCGATGCGCTGGAAGGTATTACGCACTCACTGTGTACGCTGGAGTTCCAGGACAACCGTCGTCTGTACGACTGGGTTCTGGACAACATCACCATTCCTGTTCATCCGCGCCAGTACGAATTTTCGCGTCTGAATCTGGAATACACAGTGATGTCCAAGCGTAAGCTGAACCAGTTGGTGACCGACAAGCACGTAGAAGGCTGGGATGACCCGCGTATGCCGACCATTTCCGGTCTGCGTCGTCGTGGTTACACTGCGGCTTCTATTCGTGAGTTCTGCAAACGCATCGGCGTGACCAAGCAGGACAACACCATTGAGATGGCGTCGCTGGAATCCTGCATCCGCGAAGATCTCAACGAAAACGCCCCGCGCGCAATGGCGGTTATCGATCCGGTGAAACTGGTTATCGAAAACTATCAGGGCGAAGGCGAAATGGTCACCATGCCGAACCATCCGAATAAACCGGAAATGGGTAGCCGTCAGGTGCCGTTTAGCGGTGAGATTTGGATCGATCGCGCAGATTTCCGCGAAGAAGCCAACAAGCAGTACAAGCGTCTGGTGCTGGGTAAAGAAGTGCGTCTGCGTAATGCTTACGTGATTAAAGCGGAACGCGTGGAGAAAGATGCCGAAGGCAATATCACCACCATCTTCTGTACCTACGATGCCGATACTTTAAGCAAAGATCCGGCAGATGGTCGTAAAGTGAAAGGCGTTATCCACTGGGTAAGCGCGGCACATGCGCTGCCAGTTGAAATTCGCCTGTACGACCGTCTGTTCAGTGTACCGAACCCAGGGGCTGCGGATGATTTCCTGTCGGTGATTAACCCGGAATCGCTGGTGATCAAACAGGGCTTTGCTGAACCGTCGCTGAAAGATGCGGTAGCGGGTAAAGCATTCCAGTTTGAGCGTGAAGGTTACTTCTGCCTCGACAGTCGCCATTCCACTACGGAGAAACCGGTATTTAACCGCACCGTGGGTCTGCGTGATACCTGGGCGAAAGTCGGCATGTAATTTGAAGTATTCATAGGCCGGATAGGGCGTTTACGCCGTATCCGGCATGAACAAAACGCACTTTATCAACAATCCAAAACGCCGCGTTCTGCGGCGTTTTCTCTATTTTTCCTCGCAAATTAATACCGTGTCGTTATTTATTCATAAATAAAATTAGCAACTAATGATATATACATGTTGAAAATGTTATTGCCTTAATTCAACGTAAATCCTCGTATTTCCCTCTATATACTTTTTTATAACGAACTTAAGCCTTGTAACAAAAAACATCAAAATATGTGCGGTTGCTCATGTTCTTACATTCCCGTTACAGAAAGAGATTGATAATTCGCGTCGCGAAAAATAGTCTGTCCCTGTAGTCGGCGAGACCTTTCTCAACGCTACTTTTTTAATTTTTATTTTTTTCGCTGTTCACCTTTGGTGCAGCAATTTATACGTCAAAGAGGATTAACCCATGCGTACGTTTAGTGGCAAACGTAGTACGCTGGCGCTGGCTATTGCCGGTGTTACAGCAATGTCGGGCTTTGTGGCAATGCCAGAGGCTCGCGCCGAAGGATTCTTCGAAGATTCAACCTTAACCGGCGGTATCTATTACTGGCAGCGTGAACGTGACCGTAAAGATGTTACCGACGGCGACAAATATAAAACCAACCTTTCTCACTCCACCTGGAACGCTAATCTCGATTTTCAGTCTGGCTATGCCGCTGATATGTTCGGTCTGGATATTGCCGCGTTTACAGCGATTGAAATGGCGGAAAACGGCGACAGCTCTCACCCGAACGAAATCGCGTTTTCAAAAAGTAATAAAGCCTATGACGAAGACTGGTCCGGCGATAAAAGCGGTATAAGTCTGTATAAAGCGGCGGCTAAATTTAAATACGGTCCGGTGTGGGCGAGGGCAGGTTACATTCAGCCAACTGGTCAAACGCTGTTAGCGCCTCACTGGAGTTTTATGCCAGGCACCTATCAGGGGGCGGAAGCTGGGGCTAATTTTGATTATGGCGATGCTGGTGCGTTGAGTTTCTCTTACATGTGGACCAACGAATATAAAGCGCCGTGGCATCTGGAAATGGATGAGTTTTATCAGAACGATAAAACCACCAAAGTCGACTATCTGCACTCTCTCGGCGCGAAGTACGACTTCAAAAATAATTTCGTACTGGAAGCGGCGTTTGGTCAGGCGGAAGGCTATATCGATCAGTATTTTGCTAAAGCCAGCTACAAATTTGATATCGCCGGTAGCCCGTTAACCACCAGCTACCAGTTCTACGGTACACGCGACAAAGTTGACGATCGCAGCGTCAACGATCTTTATGACGGTACAGCATGGTTGCAGGCGTTGACCTTTGGCTACCGGGCGGCTGATGTCGTCGATTTACGTCTGGAAGGCACCTGGGTTAAAGCCGACGGTCAGCAGGGATACTTCCTGCAACGTATGACCCCAACCTACGCTTCCTCTAACGGTCGCCTGGATATCTGGTGGGATAATCGCTCCGACTTTAACGCCAACGGTGAAAAAGCGGTCTTCTTCGGCGCAATGTATGACCTGAAAAACTGGAATCTTCCTGGCTTCGCCATCGGCGCTTCTTATGTTTACGCATGGGATGCTAAACCGGCGACCTGGCAGAGCAGCCCGGATGCGTACTACGACAAAAACCGGACTATTGAAGAGTCTGCCTACAGTCTGGATGCGGTCTACACCATTCAGGACGGTCGAGCCAAAGGCACGATGTTCAAACTGCACTTCACCGAATACGACAACCACTCCGACATCCCAAGTTGGGGTGGTGGTTACGGCAACATCTTCCAGGATGAGCGTGACGTGAAATTTATGGTGATCGCACCGTTCACTATCTTCTGATGCCAGACGCGGCAGGCATTTTGCCTGCCGCCCGTTTGAGGAGTTCGCTATGAAAAAATTAATTCTCATCGCCATAATGGCATCGGGGCTGGTGGCCTGCGCGCAGTCGACAGCACCAAAGGAAGATAGCCATCTGAAAGAAGCTTACAGCGCCTGTATCAATACCGCGCAAGGTTCGCCGGAAAAAATTGAAGCCTGTCAGAGCGTGTTAAACGTACTGAAGAAAGAGAAACAACATCAACAGTTTGCCGAACAAGAAAGTGTTCGCGTGCTGGATTATCAGCAGTGCATTCAGGCGACGCAAACCGGTAATGACCAGGCGGTGAAAGCCGATTGCGATAAGGTCTGGCAGGAAATTCGCAGTAATAACGCTACGCAGTAAAAACTGAAAAGCGAGGGCTGTCACTCTCGCTTTTTCTTGTTTCCCTTGTATCAAAAAGCCAACCCGCAGGTTGGCTTTTCTCGTTCGTTCAGGCTGGCTTATTTGCCTTCGTGCGCATGCTCATCTTCGCGGCAATCGCCTTCGGCGCAGTGACCGTAAAGATAGAGGCTGTGGTTAGTCAGGCGAATGCCATGTTTCGCGGCGATTTCACGTTGACGCGCTTCGATGGAATCATCACTAAATTCGATAACCTTGCCGCAGTCGAGGCAGATCAGGTGATCGTGGTGATGTTGCTGGGTCAGTTCAAATACGGATTTACCGCCTTCAAAATTATGGCGGGTGACGATACCTGCGTCGTCAAACTGGTTCAGTACGCGGTATACCGTAGCCAGACCAATTTCTTCACCCATATCGATCAGACGTTTGTACAAATCTTCCGCACTGACGTGATGGTTGTCCGGCTCCTGAAGAACTTCCAGGATTTTCAAGCGTGGAAGCGTTACTTTCAGGCCAGCTTTCTTTAGGGCGGTATTGTTATCAGTCATGCGGAATCTGTCCTGTTACTAAGCGGTTCACTTCATTAGAAGAAGTGACAGAATTTGCTCTTGAGATAATGCGTATCATTATAGAATTGCCACGCCTAAATGAAAACTACAAGTCCCTGGCAAATATTGTTAATAAAAACGTGGCACAGCTTACACTTATATCGGCAAGGCCACTTGAATACCGGGACATTGTACAGGTACAACGGCAAAAGTTACAAATTTGTAGCAATTATTTCGATTGGCATTACCTATTAATACGGCGTAGATATTGGTCTACGCCGCATCACATCAGGCATTGATAATTTCGTCGAGATGTAACTCTTCAGAAATTTGTTTTACCCATTTTTCTACGCGCTCGGCGGTCAGTTCCGGTTGACGGTCTTCGTCGATAGCCAGACCGACGAAGTGGTCATCATCTACCAGACCTTTCGATGCTTCGAAATGGTAGCCGGCAGTTGGCCAGTGACCGACGATAGTCGCGCCGCGCGGTTCGATGATGTCGCGGATGGTGCCTAACGCATCGCAGAAATATTCTGCGTAATCTTCCTGGTCGCCACAACCAAACAGCGCAACCAGTTTACCATTGAAATCAATCTCTTCGAGAGTTGGGAAAAAATCGTCCCAATCACATTGCGCTTCGCCGTAGTACCAGGTTGGAATGCCCAGCAGCAGAATGTCATACGCTTCCAGATCTTCTTTGCTGCTTTTTGCAATGTCATGGACATCGGCAACGTCTTTACCAAGCTGTTTTTGAATCATTTTTGCGATATTTTCGGTATTACCGGTGTCGCTGCCGAAAAAGATGCCAGTGATAGCCATGAGTGAAATAACCTCTTGAAACTTATTGAAATGGGGGTGGTAAATTGCCCACGGATAAAGGCAATCATAGCAGAACAGGCAGTCTTGCGGAATCAGCAAACTTGCAGGACTGCACACTGTGCTACACGAAAATGGAAATTTAAACGATGCCCTGGCTGCGCAGCGCTGCCAACTGCTGCATCAATATCTCTTCGATCAGTTCGCTACGACTCATATTACGCGATTCTGCCAGCTCGTTCAGCGCCTCGACAGCCTCCGTGTTCAGCTTCAGTTCGACACGCTTAAGACCACGCACTTTGTCGCGTTTTAGCTGGTTGCGCTTATTAATACGCAGCTGTTCATCGCGCGAAAGCGGATTGGTTTTCGGTCGTCCCGGTCGACGCTCGTGCGCGAACAGATCTAATGTCGTACGGTCCGTTTGTTCTTTGGCCATGATCTTGGTGACTTCGGGGGAAACAATCAGCCAGGCGCTTGCCCGGATGGATAGCGCGCCATAATACAACAGCGTGAGGAGTCTCGCCAACGCCCACGCGCGGAAAGCCGCGCGGGCGCTGGGTTTTTAATCAGTTATGCTAATCATTGAGATAGCGACGGATGGCGCGCAACACCGCATCCGGTTTTTCTGCGTGTACCCAGTGACCCGCGCCTGCAATCACATGCGCCCGTGCCTGTGGAAATTGTGCCAGTAAATCAGCTCGATACTGTTCGGTGACATACGGCGAGTTGCCGCCAGGGATAAACAGTGCAGGGTGGTCCCACGCCGGAATTTTCTCCCAGCCAACAATATGTGGATATTGATCCCACAGTACCGGCACATTAAAGCGCCATTCGCCATCAACGTAAGATTTCAGCAGAAACTGAATGACTCCTTCTTCATTCAGATGCTGGCGCATCACTGCCGCTGCCTGCTGGCGTGTTTGCGCGTCGGATTCACTGACCGCATTGATGGCCGCGAAAATCTCATCGTGACGGCGTACGTGATAGTTGACCGGCGCGATATCAATCGCCACCAGTTTATCGATGCGATCGGGAGCCAGTGCAGTGAGCGCCATTACCGCTTTACCGCCCATTGAGTGACCAATAAATGTCGCCTTATCGAGCTGCAGCGCATCCAGGGTATCAACAAGATCCTGGGCCATCGCCGGGTAATTCATCACCGGATCTCTCGGCGAAAGACCGTGGTTACGCATATCAACCTGGATGATATTGTGATCGTCTATCAGATCGCGAGCCAGTACGCCAAGATTGTCGAGGCTGCCAAACAGGCCATGGACGAGGACAATGGGAGAATTATTGTGCTGGTTTTGTGCAGTTTGCGCGCGGATATTCAATTTCATGGCAAAGTTCTTTTTTTCGCTCTGTCGGGTTAGGGTATTATGTTGACCATTGTGCCACAGGGCTGCAACAAATACGGGTTACTCCGATTTTTTCTGCATGCCAGGCTTGACGCTATCCGCTGCCGGGATTTATTCGTATACTCCCGGCAACTTGTATTCAGCTAAGACACCGCACTGGATTAAGATGAAAACGATTGAAGTTGATGATGAACTCTATAGCTATATTGCCAGCCACACTAAGCATATCGGCGAGAGCGCATCCGACATTTTACGGCGTATGTTGAAATTTTCCGCCGCATCACAGCCTGTTGCTCCGGTGACGAAAGAGGTTCGCGTTGCGTCACCTGCTATCGTCGAAGCGAAGCCGGTCAAAACGATTAAAGATAAAGTTCGCGCCATGCGTGAACTTCTGCTTTCGGACGAATACGCCGAGCAAAAACGCGCGGTAAATCGCTTTATGCTGCTGTTGTCTACACTATATTCTCTTGACGCCCAGGCGTTTGCCGAAGCAACGGAGTCGTTGCATGGCCGCACGCGCGTTTACTTTGCGGCAGATGAGCAAACGCTACTGAAAAATGGTAATCAGACCAAACCGAAACACGTGGCAGGCACGCCGTATTGGGTGATCACCAACACGAACACTGGCCGTAAATGCAGCATGATCGAACATATCATGCAGTCGATGCAATTCCCGGCGGAATTGATTGAGAAGGTTTGCGGGACAATTTAAAACAACGTTGCAGACAAAGGACAAAGCAATGGCAATCCACAATCGTGCAGGCCAACCTGCACAACAGAGTGATTTGATTAATGTCGCCCAACTGACGGCGCAATACTATGTACTGAAACCAGAAGCAGGGAATGCGGAACACGCGGTGAAATTCGGGACCTCCGGTCACCGTGGCAGTGCAGCGCGCCATAGCTTTAACGAGCCGCACATTCTGGCGATAGCCCAGGCGATTGCCGAAGAACGTGCGAAAAACGGCATCACTGGCCCTTGCTACGTGGGTAAAGATACCCATGCTCTGTCTGAACCTGCGTTCATTTCCGTCCTGGAAGTACTGGCAGCAAACGGTGTTGATGTCATTGTGCAGGAAAACAATGGCTTTACACCGACGCCTGCCGTTTCCAATGCCATTCTGGTTCACAACAAAAAAGGTGGCCCACTGGCAGATGGTATTGTGATTACGCCGTCCCATAACCCGCCGGAAGATGGTGGTATCAAATACAACCCGCCAAATGGCGGTCCGGCTGATACCAACGTCACCAAAGTGGTGGAAGACAGAGCCAACGCACTGCTGGCGGACGGCCTGAAAGGCGTGAAGCGTATCTCCCTCGACGAAGCGATGGCGTCCGGTCATGTGAAAGAACAGGATCTGGTGCAGCCATTTGTGGAAGGCCTGGCGGATATCGTTGATATGGCCGCGATTCAGAAAGCAGGTTTAACGCTGGGTGTCGATCCGCTGGGGGGGTCCGGTATCGAATACTGGAAACGTATTGGCGAGTATTACAACCTCAACCTGACCATCGTTAACGATCAGGTTGATCAAACCTTCCGCTTTATGCACCTCGACAAAGATGGCGCGATCCGTATGGATTGCTCCTCTGAATGTGCGATGGCGGGCCTGCTGGCGCTGCGTGATAAGTTCGATCTGGCGTTTGCTAACGACCCGGATTATGACCGTCACGGTATTGTCACTCCGGCTGGGTTGATGAACCCGAACCATTACCTGGCGGTGGCGATCAACTACCTGTTCCAGCATCGTCCGCAGTGGGGCAAAGATGTTGCCGTCGGTAAAACACTGGTTTCCTCCGCGATGATCGACCGTGTGGTTAACGATTTGGGCCGCAAACTGGTAGAAGTACCGGTAGGCTTCAAATGGTTTGTTGATGGCCTGTTCGACGGTAGTTTCGGCTTTGGCGGCGAAGAGAGCGCGGGTGCTTCCTTCCTGCGTTTCGACGGTACGCCGTGGTCGACCGATAAAGACGGCATCATCATGTGTCTGCTGGCGGCGGAAATTACCGCAGTCACTGGTAAGAACCCGCAGGAACACTACAACGAACTGGCAAAACGCTTTGGTGCGCCGAGCTACAACCGTTTGCAGGCAGCGGCAACCTCCGCACAGAAAGCGGCACTGTCTAAGCTGTCGCCGGAAATGGTGAGCGCCAGCACTCTGGCCGGCGACCCGATCACCGCGCGTCTGACCGCAGCACCGGGCAACGGTGCTTCTATTGGCGGTCTGAAAGTGATGACAGACAACGGCTGGTTCGCCGCGCGTCCGTCAGGCACGGAAGACGCATATAAGATCTACTGCGAAAGCTTCCTCGGTGAAGAACATCGCAAGCAGATCGAGAAAGAAGCGGTTGAGATTGTTAGCGAAGTTCTGAAAAACGCGTAATTGCGTAAAGTAATAAAAAAGGGCGATCATTCGATCGCCCTTTTTTGCTTCACTTTATTAACCGTGTTTATTTTTCAGTTCAAAACGTGGTGATACCAGGCCATACAGCGTCCAGCCGAGGAAGGTCACGATGGAGCCATACAACATGGCTTCTTCCCCGGAGGAGTAGAGCGCATAGAAGCTGTACATTGCGCCAACAAAGGCAACAAAGTTAGCCACTTTCGCTTTAGCTGCCGGAACATTAGCTGCCTTCTGAATGATCACCAGTGCCGCCATCGACAGAATATACGGGATGATATTGGTCACCACAGCCAGGTTAACCAGTACGTTGAACTGACTGTTCAACGACGGGCTAATCGTCATCAGCGCCAAACCAGTCTGGATAATCACAATGGTCAACATTCCCTGAACAGGTGCGTCCACTTTTGTTACACGAGAGAAGATTTTTGGAAAGTATCCCTCATCGGCGGAAGATTTAAACACCTGAGCAATGGTGAATTGCCATCCAAGCAGCGAACCGCAGCAGGACATCACCATCAGCGCCATAATCACTTTACCGACTACCGGTGTGAACATTTGCGCGAAGGCCAGACCAAACGGCGCGGTTGAATTTGCCAGTTCCATATTTGGCACAATCCCGGCAATTACGTTGGTGGAAACGATATAAATTACCGCCGCACCTAATGTACCGCCGAGTACCGCGATCGGCACGTTACGTTCCGGGTTTTCCACCACGTCGGCATTCGCACACGCCGACTCCAGACCAAGAAATGCCCACAGCGTCATGGCGATAGAAGAACCTACCGCGCTGAAGAACGGCGCATGATGTGGGTTCCATGAATCAACATAAAGCGTTGGACTAAACCAGAACCAGCCGATAATGCACAGGCCGATCACCGGGATAATGACCCCCCACACGGTAATGCTACTGATTTGCCCGGTAATGCGCGCGCCGCCAAAGTTAGCCACGGTACATACCCACAATACAGCAATAGTGGCAAGACCGATCTGGACTGGCGAGAGTGCGGCGCCAAACAATTCAGTACCGTAACCAACGGCGGAAATAGCAATGGCGACGTTGGCAATCAGCAGCGAGACGCCGTAGGTGTAGTTTGCCATGAAGTTGCCGGATTTACCGAAAGCATATTCGGCGTAACCGCCCATACCGCCTGATTTACGGCTATACATACCGCATTTTGCGAAGGCCCAGGCCAACGCCATTGAGCCCACCGCTGTTACCAACCAGGAGATAATCGAGATCGTCCCGACTTCTGCCAGTTTGGTCGGGAGCATAATGATCCCGGAGCCCATCATGTTGACCATCGTCAGTATGGTTAACTGCACGACGCCCATCTTGTTCGCTTTAGCCTGACTCATAATTTTTCCCCTTCTGACAGGGTGCCTTGCGCATCACGAGGCTTGATGACATAGCACCAGACTTGCTTACGTCCATCATGTTCTTCGATATAGACGCCCTGTAATTCCGGTGCAAAACCAGGCAGCAGGTTGATCCCTTCTTCCAGTGCGCTGAAGTAACGCAGAACTGCACCGCCCCAGACTTCACCAGGAACAACACACAGCACTCCCGGAGGATAAGGCAGGGCGCCTTCAGCAGCGATACGACCTTCTGCATCCGGCAGGCGAACCAGTTCCACCTCACCGCGCAAGTAGGCGTAGTTGGCTTCCTGTGGATTCATACAAACGCGTGGGAAGTGTTCTTTACGGAACATCTCTTTTTGCAGTTGTTTCACATTGTGGCGGGCATACAGGTCATGCATTTCCTGACAGAGCTGACGCAAGGTATAACCGGCGTAACGTTCTTCGTGCTGTTTGTAAATAGAAGGCAGCACTTCCGCCAGTGGAGCATCTGCTTCCAACAGTTTTTCGAAACGTACCAGCAAGGCGACAAGTTGCTGCAGTTTGGCCATATCCTCCGCCGGAGTTAGCAGGAAGAGAATGGAGTTCAGATCGCATTTTTCTGGAATTACGCCATTTTCGCGCAGGAAGTTGGCGAGAATTGTTGCCGGAACGCCAAACGCCTCATATTCGCCATTACGCGCATCAATACCTGGGGTCGTCAGCAGCAGCTTGCACGGATCGACAAAATATTGGTTTTCTGCGTAGCCTTCAAAAGAATGCCAGTGTTCTCCCGGGACAAACTGGAAGAAACGCAGGTCATTGGCGATTTCTCTGGTCGGATAAGATTGCCACGGTTTGCCATCGATCAGTTCAGGTACGAATGGGCGAATATGATGGCAGTTTTCGAGGATCAGTTTGCGGGCATCGATGCCATTTGCCACACACTCCATCCACATGTTGCGACCGCTTACGCCTTCATGCATTTTGGCGTTGACATCCAGCGCGGCGAACAATGGGTAGAACGGGCTGGTGGAAGCGTGCATCATGAAAGCATTATTCATGCGTTTATGTGGCACATAACGCTGTTGCCCTTTGATGTGTTTGTCTTTTTTATGAATTTGTGATGTCTGGGAAAAACCAGCCTGCTGTTTATGTACCGATTGCGTAACCAGAATGCCCGGATCGTTTTCATTGAGTTCCAGCAGCAGCGGCGAACAGTCAGCCATCATCGGGATAAATTGCTCATAGCCGACCCATGCGGAGTCAAACAGAATGTAGTCACACAGATGACCAATTTTATCCACCACCTGACGGGCGTTATAAATAGTACCGTCGTAAGTGCCTAACTGAATAACGGCGAGACGGAAAGGACGAGCCTCTTTTGCTCGTTGCGGCGCGACTTCCGCGATCAGCTCACGCAGGTAACTTTCTTCAAAACAGTGAGCGTCAATACCACCGATAAAACCATACGGGTTACGTGCAGTTTCCAGATAAACTGGTGTTGCGCCAGCCTGTAGCAACGCACCGTGGTGGTTGGATTTATGGTTATTGCGGTCAAACAACACCAGATCGCCCGGCGTCAGCAATGCGTTTAAGACCACTTTATTAGAAGATGAAGTACCGTTTAAAACGAAATAGGTTTTATCGGCATTAAAGACTTTAGCTGCATGCTGTTGTGCAATACATGGCGCACCTTCATGAATCAGCAGATCGCCCATCGCCACATCAGCGTTACACAAGTCGGAACGGAACAGCGTTTCGCCAAAATACTCTACAAACTGATTTCCTGCCGGATGACGACGGAAAAATTCGCCGCCCTGATGACCGGGGCAGTCAAACGCACTGTTGCCCTGATTGACATAATCGACCAGCGCGCGGAAGAAGGGCGGGCGCAGTTGCGTTTCATAATGACGGGCAGCAGTTTCTAACTGACGACCGTAAAACTCTTTACGCGTTTCGCAACGTTCGAAGACACCAGAAATACGAGACAGATATTTTGCAGGTACTTGCTCTTCATTTTCCGTAGCAATAAAGACGGGAATGCCGTAACCGGTAGCGTCTATTTCATCGAGTTTTCCACGCTCAACATCATTGACCGATAAAACAATGGCGGCAACGTCAATATAACGGCTTTCGTCAATATTCACGCATGTACGTTGAGTGGAAAAATAATTCTGGCAAGAACGACTAACGGCAATTTTTAATTCTGACATTTTTCATCTCTCTAATTCAGGTAATAACAGGTCCTCAATTTCTCAAAAGAGAAATCGATAACGCCGGAAAAAAAGCAAAACATTCCCCCTGATAAATAAATCAGTTATTTGCTTTTTTGCAGATGCAATAACCCTGACCAGCCCGGTAACTGGCAATACTCTTCTCGTTCAGGTTGCGAAATAGCGCACTGAATTAATAAGAGTATAAAAAGGTTAGCAGTGTATGAGCACCAGGAGATACAGGCATTAACCTGCAATGCTTAAAAACAGGGAGACCTGTATGTTGAGGTGCCCTTTAGTCAGAAGACTAGCGGGCATTAAAGAAGTGAAAGTCGAAACTATTACGATGGGAAAACTTCATAATATGAGTTGTCCGCCTTATATGAGGCATGGCGCGATTATTATTTTCCATTTTCCTTTACCTTTTTCTGTATTAGTTGAAGGTAAGATTATTCTATCCAGGAAATAGCCAGAATCTGTGAAGGAGATCAACAAAAAATGATTACGTCTGAAACAATAAGCCATCAAATATAAATTGCGCCATGGTGTCCTTATATTGTTATTTAAATGTTGTAATTTTCGCTTTATATTTTCGCTAAGAAAACAAGCCTGCTAAATAATATTCTTAACAGGCCTGGTGATTATTCAGGCGTGTTTAATGAATATGCATTCACAGCATGAAACGATAGCCAATACCGGTTTCAGTAATGAAATGGCGGGGACGAGCGGGATCCTGCTCCAGTTTTTGTCGCAGGTGTCCCATATAAATACGCAAATAGTGACTGTGTTCGACAGCGTTTGGTCCCCACACCTGGTTGAGGAGCTGGCGCTGGGTGAGCACTTTTCCGGCGTTGTTGAGCAGCACTGCCAACAGGCGAAACTCGATGGGCGTTAAATGCACTTCTTCCTCGCCGCGGTGAATCAGGCGAGCAGCTAAATCGACGGTAACGTCGGAAAATGTCACTACCGGATCGGGTGCGGAGCTGGTTGAGTGGCGGCGTAACGCGACGCGCAGACGGGCCTGTAATTCGCCGATACCAAATGGTTTACTCAGATAATCATCAGCTCCGGCGTCCAGCGCGGCGATTTTGTCGCTCTCTTCACTGCGTGCGGAAAGGACAATTATCGGCACCGCGCTCCACTGGCGCAGATCGCGGATAAACTCAATCCCATCGCCATCGGGCAGACCGAGATCGAGAATAATCAAATCCGGCTTACGGGTCGCGGCTTCCAGCAATCCACGTTGCAGCGTTTCAGCTTCATAGACACGCATTCCGTCGCCTTCCAGCGCTGTGCGCAGAAAGCGACGAATAGCCTGTTCATCTTCAACAATCAGAACGTTTGTCACATATCCTCATGAAATTCTTCAAGTTCAGGAGCGGTTTGCTGGGGAAGTGTAACACGAAAACAGGCGCCGCCTTCCGGTCGGTTGAACGCGGTAATCGTGCCGCCGTGTACATCCACTATCGCCCGGCAAATTGCCAGCCCAAGCCCGACTCCCGGCACCGCCGACTCTTTATTTCCCCGGGCAAACTTATCGAAAATGGTCTGTTCCTTTCCTTGCGGAATACCAGGGCCGTTATCCCAGACATCCAGTTGCAGCCGATCGCCAGCCACATGGGCGTCGATACCAATTTTGGCCTGCGCGCCTGCGTATTTCACCGCGTTCTCCAGCAGATTAATCAGCACTCGTTCAAACAGTGGCCCGTCGACGTGGATTAAGGTCAGCGGTTCTGGCAGAGAAAGGTTGATGGGCGATGATAAACCCGGTTCCAGCATTTGCAGCGCGCTACCAACCACTTCTTCCAGCGTTAACCATTCTTTCTTCAAATTAAAGCCGCCAGACTGAATTCGCGCCATATCCAGCAAATTATTCACCAGTCGGGTGGTGTTCAGCACATGCTGGCGAATTTCGCTGGCCTGGCGGGCGTGCGGTGATCCTTCGCTTGCCAGATCGAGCGTCAAGATTTCTGCCTGCCCGAACAATACCGTAAGCGGGGTGCGCAAATCATGAGACAGCGCCGCCAGCAGGGCGTTGCGAATTTGTTCGCGTTCGCTTGCCATCCGAGCCTGTTCTTCACTGGCGGTTAGCGTCAGGCGCTCCAGCGCATTGGCGACCAACAGGCTAAAGGTTTCCAGCAGACGCTGTTGTTCCGGGATCATCAGTTGACGCAGATTTCCCGGTTCTACCACCACCAGCCCGTAAGTTTTCTCGCCGCTTTTTAACGGCAAAATCTGGTACGGTACACCGGGTAACGTGTCGGTCCCCGCGCCCGCAGGCAGGCCTTTATCAAAACTCCAGTGGGCGATAGCCTCGTCCCATGGCGTCATCCCCTGTGGATGCGTCAATGGCTGCAATCTACCATCGTCATCGGGTAACAACACCTGGCTGCGGGCATGAAACGTGGAGGCAATAAACTGTTCGCTGGTGGCGGCGATGTCCTGCGGACTGCGCCCAACGGCCAGTGCTTTTGACATTTCATACAGATGCCGCGTGCGTTGCTCGCGGTAACGAGCTACCCGCGCCTGATAACGCACGCCAGCGGTAAGATTCCCGATCACCAGCCCGACGGTTAACATCACCGCAAAGGTCAGTAAATACTGGACGTCAGAGACGGCGAGTGTCCCGCGTGGGGCAATAAAAAAGAGGTCGAAACTCAGTACATTAATGACGGTGGCAACCACTGAAGGCCAGCGACCATAAAACAGCGCGACTACGACTACGCCCAGCAGATACAGCATTACCAGGTTGGCGGCATCAAACGCCACCAGCCACTGCATGGCAATTAAGGTGATAACGGCGCATAACGCGGCGGCAACGACACCCCCCTGAATCTGTACTCGCCACTTATCTTTAAAAGAGCGGCTATCCGGCGCGTGATTAAGATTGCGGGTCGGTGGTTCATCAAGCGCGACCAACACTTGATCGAGATCGGGGGCGATGCGCGCCAGTCGGTCAGCAAAAGTTTCCCGGCGCCACCAGCGACGCGAGGCCGGGCGACCGAGAATAATTTTACCGAGATTATGTTCCCGGGCATAACGTACTACGGCTTTTTCTTCTGCCGGGTCAGAAAGCGTTGCCGTCTCAGCGCCTAACTCCTGTGCCAGACGCAGGGCGCTGAGAATTGCCCGGCGTTTTTTCTCCGGTAAGCGGTGCAGGGCTGGGGTTTCAACATACACCGCGTGCCAGACGCTTCCCAGTCTTGACGCCAGTCGTGCTGCCGCCCGGACCAGTTTTTCGCTGCCCGTATTGTGCCCGATGCATAAAAGAATTGCGTCACGTGTGTGCCAGACTTTCTCTTCACCAGGACGACCTCGCCAGGCGCGCATTTGCTCATCTACGCGATCGGCAGTACGGCGCAGTGCCAGTTCGCGCAGGGCGATCAGATTGCCTTTGCGAAAAAAATGCTCAATGGCGCGTTCCGCCTGTCCGGCAATATAAACCTTGCCTTCTTTCAGCCGTTGTCGCAGATCGTCCGGGGGCAAGTCCACCAGCACTACGTCGTCGGCGGCATCGAAAAAAGGATCGGGCACGGTTTCCCGCACCTGAATCCCGGTGACGCCGCTGACCACATCGTTAAGGCTTTCCAGATGCTGAACGTTGACAGTGGTGAAAACATCAACTCCTGCTTCCAGCAGCTCTTCGATATCCTGCCAGCGTTTAGGATGACGGGAACCTGGCGCATTACTGTGCGCCAGCTCGTCCATTAAAATCAGCGCCGGGCGACGGGCGAGGGCGGCGTCGAGATCAAACTCACTGATATGCCGCCCACGATGTGCCTGGCGTTTTAGCGGCAGTACTGCCAGCCCTTCCAGCATGGCGGCAGTATCTTTACGTCCGTGGGTTTCCACCACGCCAACCACAATATCCAGCCCTTGCGCCCGCAGTCGCTGGGCTTCTGCCAGCATCGCCCAGGTCTTCCCGACGCCCGCACAGGCACCAAAGAAAACTTTAAGCTTTCCCCGATGCGGCGCGGCAGTTTGTTCCAGCAGACGGTCGGGATCGGGACGTAAGGGTTCATTATTCATCAAGCTTATCCAGCGCCAGATTGAGTTCGACAATGTTGACGACCGGCTGGCCGATATATTTCACCAGCGGTTGTTGGCTGTATTTTGCGACCAGTTGCGTGAGCTGTTCAACGCTGAGATTACGCGCTTTCGCCACGCGAGGAATCTGCCAGGCCGCCGCTTGCGGGGTAATGTTATTGTCCAGCCCGCTTGCTGACGCCGTCACCAGTTCAACCGGAACGCTCGTGCTGGCGTCCGGGTTAGCGGCCCGTAATGCGGCAACGCGTGCAGCGATTTGTTTATCCAACTCCGGGTTACTAACCGCCAGATTGCTCCCGCCAGAAGCCTGTGGATTATAGGGCATTTCTGCCGTTGCCGACGGGCGACCATGAAAATAGCCGTTGCCAGTAAAATTCTGCCCGATCAATGCCGAGCCGCGCACCGTATCACCTTCGCGAATCAACGAACCATTGGCCTGCCAGGGAAACCACCATTGCCCCAGCGCGGTGGTCAGCAGCGGGTACACGCCGCCAGTAATCAGTAACAAAAAGAGAAATGTCGATAATGCCGGACGTAATCCACGCATGGTAAACCTCACACCAGACCGCAAACGGTCAGCAGTAAATCAATGACTTTGATACCGATAAACGGCACCAGCAGCCCACCCAGACCGTAAATCCATAAGTTACGGCGCAACATGGCAGAAGCGGTAAGCGGTTTATAACTCACACCTTTTAACGCCAGAGGAATTAAAAAGACGATAATTAAGGCGTTGAAAATGACCGCGCTGAGAATGGCGGAGTCGGGCGAATGCAGGCGCATGATGTTCAGCGCATTTAACTGCGGATACGTTGCCGCGAACGCCGCCGGAATAATGGCGAAGTATTTCGCTACATCGTTGGCGATGCTGAAAGTGGTCAGCGAGCCACGGGTCATCAGCATCTGTTTGCCAATATGCACCACTTCGATCAACTTGGTCGGGTTAGAGTCGAGATCCACCATATTGCCCGCTTCTTTCGCCGCCTGGGTGCCATCGCCAGTCATCGCCACCAAACGGCCTTCTGCCTGATACTGACGAATCAACGCCAGCTTAGCCTCCGGTGTCGCTTCAGCGAGAAAATCATCAACGCCGGCTTCCGCCGCGATGGCGGCGGCAGTCAGACGGTTATCGCCGGTAATCATCACCGTTTTAATACCCATTTTACGCAGTTGCGCGAACCGCTCTTTAATGCCGCCTTTGACGATATCTTTCAGCGCAATAACGCCCAGCACGCGAGAACCTTCTACCACCACCAACGGCGTCGCTCCCTGACGCGCAACCTGATCGACTTTTTGATCAACATCGGCAGGAAAGTGACCACCGTTAGCTTCAACATGGCGGCGAATGGCATCGACAGAACCTTTGCGGATCATACGATTGTCGATGTTGATCCCGCTCATCCGGCTTTGCGCAGTAAACGGTACAAAGGTGGCGTGAAGCGACTGCACATCGCGCTCGCGCAGGTTAAAACGTTGTTTGGCAAGGATCACAATACTGCGGCCTTCCGGCGTTTCATCGGCCAGTGAAGACAGTTGCGCGGCGTCGGCCAGCGTTTTTTCCTCTACGCCCTGCGCGGGGATAAACTCCGATGCCTGACGGTTACCGAGGGTGATGGTGCCGGTTTTATCCAGCAGCAGGACATCAACGTCGCCCGCCGCTTCAACCGCACGTCCGCTGGTGGCGATAACATTGGCACCGAGCATCCGGCTCATCCCGGCGACGCCGATAGCCGACAACAAGCCGCCGATAGTGGTTGGGATCAGACAAACCAGCAGCGCCACCAGTACTGTTACGCTGACCGCGTTACCACCCCAGGCGGTAAATGGCCACAGCGTTGCTGTTGCCAGTAAAAAGACGATGGTCAGAGCAATCAGCAGGATAGTCAGGGCAATCTCGTTCGGTGTTTTGCGTCGCTGTGCGCCTTCCACCATCGCGATCATCCGATCCAGAAATGTCTCACCGGGGTTAACGCTGCACTCAATCACCAGCCAGTCAGAAAGAATGCGCGTGCCGCCAGTGACGGAGGCAAAATCGCCGCCGGATTCACGGATCACCGGTGCCGATTCCCCGGTGATGGCGCTTTCATCGACCGATGCGCCACCTTCAATAACTTCACCATCACAGGGGATAATATCGCCTGCTTCTACCAGCACGATGTCACCTTTACGCAGTTGATCGGCAGGAACGTTGTCCGCCACAGCGCCATATTTCGGTTCGCGCAGCTTGCGGGCAAAGGCGGTTTTTTTCACTCCTTTCAGACTGTTGGCCTGTGCTTTACTACGGCCTTCTGCCAGCGCCTCGGCGAAATTCGCGAACAGCACAGTGACCCACAACCAGCCACTAATAGCCGCACTAAACAGCGCATTGCCAGGCATCGCGCCGCTTGCCATCGTGATGCTAATACAGGTGGTCAGCAAACTGCCGATCCAGACGATAAACATCACCGGATTGCGCCATTGCGCCTGCGGGTTTAATTTTTTCACCGCTTCTTTCAGCGCCTGAACGACAAGTGTTGGTTCGAATAGCGCCAGTTGTTTACGACTCATATTCAGTGCTCACTCAATATCATCAGGAGAGATATTCCGCCACCGGACCAAGCGCCAGGGCAGGGATAAAGGTCAGTGCGCCAACCAGCAACACAGTGCCGATCAACAGGCCAATAAATAGTGGGCCGTGCGTTGGCAGCGTACCGGAGCTGGCAGGTTGGCTCTTTTTACTCACCAGCGAACCAGCAATCGCCATTACCGGGATAATCACCCCAAAGCGACCGACAAACATGCACAACGCCAGTAAACAGTTCCAGAATGGAGAGTTGGTGCTTAATCCGGCAAAGGCGCTGCCGTTGTTGTTAGCAGCGGACGACACGGCGTATAGCACTTCACTGAAACCATGCGGACCTGGGTTGAGCATGGCGCTACGTCCGGCGTCAGTCATCATTGCCAGTGCGGCACCGAGCAGTACCAGCGCCGGGCTGACCAGAATCGCCAGCGCAGTCAGTTTCATCTCGCGCACGTCGATTTTTTTACCCAGATATTCCGGCGTACGACCAATCATCAGTCCGGCAATAAACACCGCCAGCAGGACGAACAGCATCATGCCGTAAAGACCAGAACCGACACCGCCGAATACCACTTCGCCAATTTGCATCAACCACATCGGCACCATGCCGCCGAGAGCGGTAAACGAATCATGCATCGCAATCACCGCGCCGCAGGAAGCCGCTGTGGTCACGACCGCAAACAGGCTACTGACCAGCACGCCGAAACGGCTCTCTTTACCTTCCATATTGACGCTGCTGTCTGCGCCGAGCGCCAGCAGATGCGGATTACCCTGAACTTCCGCCCACATCACCACGGCCACGCAGATGACAAAAATCACTGACATCGCCCACAGCAACATGCGCCCCTGGCGACGATCGCCCGCCACTTCGCCAAAGGCAAAGCACAGCGCTGTTGGGATCAAGAAGATCGCTAGCATCTGCACGAAGTTGGTCAGTGCGGTCGGGTTTTCAAACGGATGCGACGAGTTAGCATTAAAGAAACCACCGCCGTTAGTTCCGAGCATTTTGATTGCTTCCTGAGAAGCTACCGGACCCATTGGTAACAGCTGTTGCGCTCCTTCAATGGTCGTCACAGCCTGATAAGGCAGAAAGTTTTGCAGTACGCCTTGTTGAATAAAAAACAGTGCGATCAACAACGCTACAGGAGCTAACACCCATAACGTAATGCGTAGCAGATCAACCCAGGCATTACCGAGCGTGCTCATGCTCTGGCGGGTAAACGCACGGATAAGGGCAAAAATCACCGCAATCCCACTGGCGGCAGAAAGAAAGTTTTGCACCGTTAAGCCCGCCATCTGGCTGAAATAGCTCAATGTGGTTTCACCACTGTAAGCTTGCCAGTTGGTATTGGTAACAAAGCTGACGGCGGTATTGAGTGCCAGATCCCACGACAGCCCCGGCAACTGTTGCGGATTAAGCGGCAGATAGTGCTGACCGAGCAACATAAAAAACAGCACCGCCAGCCCCAGCATATTCAGGCAGAGAATGGCAGAGAGATACTGCTTCCAGCTCATCTCACGGTCAGAGACGCCAAGTATACGAAAGAGTACGCGTTCAACGCCCGCTATACCGGGAAGAGGAATGTCATTAATCAGCCGCGCCAGCCCGCTACCTAAAGGACGCGCCAGCATCATCAGCACCAATAAAAACGTAGCTATCAGTAAGAACCCTTGCGCAGCCATCAGAACGCCTCCGCATTGATCAGGGCATAAACCAGATAACCCAGTAGTAAGAACACCAGCAATATGCCGGTTATCACGCCTGCACTCACAGTGCACCTCCCGTGGCCTAAAAGTGATACTGGAAGAGTAGAATCCTGGCTGCAAAGATTTCGCAAAAATCCGCGGACGGGGTGTAAAAAAAGTATAAAAATGGCAAAAGCCATTGTTTAACTAATGATTAGTATTAAGTTAACATTTATGTAACTTAATTACGGAGTGAATGTAAATAAACTATCAATAGGTAAAATTAAGTGGTCGGATGAGTAGTAAAATTACACAAAAGGCGGTACTATTTTCATCAGAGAAACAGATTCATTTTTCCGGTGCTATTCACCGGGTAGATAAAAGGGGGAGAAAAGTATGGAACTCTACAGAGAATATCCAGTCTGGCTTATCTTTTTACGCCGTACTTATGCGGTTGCGGCGGGCGTTCTGGCGCTGCCTTTCATGCTTTTCTGGAAAGACCGTGCCCGCTTTTACAGCTACCTGCATCGCGTCTGGTCGAAAACCAGCGATAAACCGGTGTGGATGGATCAAGCCGAAAAGGCAACTGGTGATTTTTACTGATTGCTGAGCACTGAATACATTGAGAACCGCCTGCGGAAACGTTGGCGGTTTTTTTGTATCAGGAAGACATACAGATAAATACTTGTACACTGCATTACCCAACTGAAATATATATTCATGAAATATATATAAATATTTTCCTAATTGCTTCTATCTGGCGAGTATTTCACTTAAGGCTTGCTTATAACTCTGTAGAGTTTTGCCTGTCAGCAGACAAATAACCCGACAGAACAAGGATGAGCAGATGAGCGGAAAACCGGCGGCGCGTCAGGGCGACATGACGCAGTATGGCGGTAGCATTGTCCAGGGGTCTGCCGGGGTGCGCATCGGTGCCCCCACCGGCGTAGCCTGTTCGGTGTGCCCCGGCGGGGTGACGTCCGGTCATCCGATCAATCCGCTGCTCGGTGCAAAAGTCCTTCCCGGCGAAACTGACATAGTCCTGCCCGGCCCGCTGCCGTTCATTCTCTCCCGCACCTACAGCAGTTACCGGACCAAAACGCCCGCGCCGGTGGGGATTCTCGGCCCCGGCTGGAAAATGCCTGCGGATATCCGCTTACAGTTGCGCGATAACACACTGATACTCAATGATAACGGCGGCAGAAGCCTGTATTTTGAGCACCTGTTTCCCGGTGAGGACGGTTACAGCCGCAGCGAGTCACTGTGGCTGGTGCGCGGCGGCGTGGCGAAACTGGATGAAGGTCATCGGCTGGCTGCACTCTGGCAGGCGCTGCCGGAAGAACTTCGCTTAAGTCCGCACAGTTATCTGGCGACGAACAGCCCGCAGGGGCCGTGGTGGCTGCTCGGTTGGTGTGAGCGGGTGCCGGAGGCGGATGAGGTGCTGCCTGCGCCGCTGCCGCCGTACCGAATACTGACCGGGCAGGTGGACCGCTTCGGGCGGACACAGACGTTCCACCGCGAAGCCGCCGGAGAACTCAGCGGCGAAATCACCGGCGTGACGGATGGTGCCGGGCGTCACTTCCGGCTGGTATTGACCACGCAGGCACAGCGGGCAGAAGAGGCCAGAAAACAGGCCACTTCCGGCGGGACGGAACAGTCCGCTTTTCCTGATACCCTGCCGGGTTACACCGAATATGGCCGGGATAACGGCATCCGTCTGTCTGCCGTGTGGCTGACGCACGACCCGGAATACCCGGAAAACCTGCCAGCCGCGCCGCTGGTGCGCTATGGCTGGACGCCGCGTGGCGAACTGGCAGCGGTGTATGACCGCAGCAATACCCGGGTGCGCAGCTTTACATACGATGATAAATACCGGGGCCGGATGGTGGCGCACCGTCACGCGGGCCGACCGGAAATCCGTTACCGTTACGACAGCGACGGGCGGGTGACGGAGCAGCTTAATCCGGCGGGTTTAAGCTACACGTATCAGTATGAGAAAGACCGCATCACTGTCACCGACAGCCTGAACCGCCGCGAAATTCTGCATACCGCAGGCGAAGGCGGGCTGAAGCGGGTGGTGAAAAAGGAACATGCTGACGGCAGCGTCACGCAGAGCCGGTTTGACGCCGTGGGCAGGCTTAAGGCACAGACAGATGCCGCAGGCCGGGTAACAGAGTACAGCCCGGATGTGGTGACGGGACTCATCACGCGCATCACCACGCCGGATGGCAGGGAATCGGCATTTTACTATAACCACCACAACCAGTTAACGTCAGCCACCGGACCTGACGGGCTGGAAATTCGCCGCAAATATGATGAGTACGGACGTCTGATTCAGAAAATAGTCCCTGACGGCGATATCACCCGTTACTGTTATGATAATCCACACAGCGACTTACCCTGCGAAACGGAAGATGCCACCGGCAGCCGGAAAATCATGACGTGGAGCCGTTACGGTCAGTTGCTGACGTTCACCGACTGCTCCGGCTACCAGACTCGCTATGAACATGACCGCTTCGGGCAGATGACGACGGTGTACCGCGAGGAAGACCTGAGCCAGTACCGCGCATACGACAGCCGTGGACCGTTAATTGCTGTGAAAGACACGCAGGGCCATGAAACGCGGTATGAATACAACACCGCCGGTGACCTGACCGCTGTCATCGCCCCGGACGGCAACAGAAACGAGACACAGTACGATGCGTGGGGCAACGCCATCCGCACCACACAGGGCGGTCTGACCCGCAGTATGGAGTACGATGCTGCCGGACGTGTCATCCGCCTGACCAACGAAAACGGCAGCCACACCACCTTCACTTACGATGTCCGCGACCGCCTGATACAGGAAATCGGCTTTGACGGACGGATACAGCGTTATCACCACGACCTGACCGGTAAACTTATCCGTAGCGAGGATGAGGGGCTTATCACCCTCCGGCACTACGATGACGCTGACCGCCTCACTCACCGCACCGTAAATGGCGAAACAGCAGAACGGTGGCAGTATGACGAACGCGGCTGGCTGACAGACATCAGCCATATCAGCGAAGGGCATCGAGTGGCGGTGCATTACGGGTATGATGAGAAAGGCCGGCTGACCGACGAGCGCCAGACAGTGCATCATCCGCAGACGGAAACATTGCTCTGGCAGCATGAAACCAGACACGCTTACAACGCGCAGGGACTGGCGAACCAACTTAAACCAGATAACCTGCCCGCCGTGGAGTGGCTGACCTACGGCAGCGGCTGGCTGGCAGGTATGAAACTCGGCGACACACCGCTGGTGGACTTCTCCCGCGACCGCCTGCACCGGGAAACGCTGCGCACCTTCGGCCGTTATGAACTCACCACCGCTTACATCCTCACCGGGCAGTTACAGAGTCAGCACCTGAACAGCCTGCTGTCTGATCGCGATTACATCTGGAACGACAACGGCGAACTCACCCGCATCAACAGCCCGCGCCAGACGCGGCGCTATAGCTACAGCGACTCCGGTAGGCTGACCAGCGTCCACACCACGGTAGCGAACTTGGATATCCGCATCCCGTATGCCACGGACCCGGCAGGCAACCGCCTGCCCGACCCGGAGCTGCACCCGGACAGCACCCTCAGCGCCTGGCCGGATAACCGTATCGCCCGTGACGCTCACTACCTTTACCGATATGACCGCCACGGCAGGCTGACGGAGAAAACCGACCTCATCCCGGAAGGGGTTATCCGCACGGATGACGAGCGGACTCACCGATACCATTACGACAGCCAGCACCGACTGGTGCACTACACGCGGACACAATATGCAGAGCCGCTGGTCGAAAGTCGCTATCTTTACGACCCGCTGGGCCGCAGGGTGGGGAAGCGGGTGTGGCGGCGTGAACGGGACCTGACAGGCTGGATGTCGCTGTCACGGAAACCGGAAGTAACCTGGTACGGCTGGGACGGCGACCGACTGACCACAATACAGAACGACAGGAGCCGCATCCAGACGGTTTATCAGCCGGGAAGTTTCACACCACTCATCAGGGTCGAAACCGCCACCGGTGAACTGGCGAAAACGCAGTGCCGCAGCCTGGTAGACGCCCTTCAGCAGTCCGGCGGTGAAGACGGTGGCGATGTGGTGTTTCCGCCGGTGCTGGTGCAGATGCTCGACCGGCTGGAAAGTGAAATCCTGGCTGATCGGGTGAGTGAGGAAAGCCGCCGCTGGCTGGCATCGTGCGGCCTGACGGTGGAGCAGATGAAAAACCAGATGGACCCGGTGTACACACCGGAGCGAAAAATCCACCTGTACCACTGCGACCATCGCGGCCTGCCGCTGGCGCTTATCAGCACGGAAGGGGCAACAGAATGGTTCGCAGAATATGATGAATGGGGCAACCTACTGAATGAAGAGAACCCGCATCAGCTGCAGCAGCTCATCCGCCTGCCGGGCCAGCAGTATGATGAAGAGTCCGGCCTGTATTACAACCGCCACAGGTATTATGACCCGCTGCAGGGACGGTATATCACTCAGGATCCAATTGGGCTGAAGGGGGGATGGAATTTTTATCAGTATCCGTTGAATCCTCTATCTAAAATAGATCCATTAGGATTATCTGCGTGGAGTGATGCAGAGTCAGGAGCATGTACAGACGGAATATGTCAGTTATTTTCACTTTTTATTGGACCAAAAAAATTTGATAATCAAGAAACGACTGCTTTTGACGCGCTAAAAAAATCAATGGTTTATCAATAGTAAATAATAGAGAATATGCAGGTATGATATGTAAAGATAATAAAGGGAAGTATTTTTCAACGAAACCTATGGAAGGTACTGATTCCAGTTCTAATTCAATGAGCAGTCCATGTCCTGTTGGTTCAACATCAACAGGAGCCTATCATACTCATGGTGCATATCATCGGCACTATAAAAACGAAGAGTTTTCTCTTGCTGACATTAACTATTCGAAAAAACATGTTCTTAATGGTTATCTAGGTACACCAGAAGGTCGATTTGGAAAAATGGATTCCGATGGTAATAATATTATATATTCTGAATGTAATGTTTTACCCACAACTTTTGAGATTCGATAGGTGTAGACCATGAGAAACTCACTAATATCACTTATTATGATATTATTTACAATATCATACTCAGTATTTGGAAAAGAAAATTCAGTAGAAATTTTAGTAAATAGTCGTGAAATGGCTTTGGAATTATCATATGTTTATATTAAATATATATATGGGAAAGAAAAAGCAGAATTTCAGAAACCATATAGTATCACAGATGACAATAATTGTTGGAAAATCGAGGGAAAACAACCGAAGACGTTAGGCGGAAATTTTACAATACTAATAGCGAAAAAAGATGGGCAAGTGTTGGATGTAATACACACAAAATAATCCACTGTTCAGTTGATTCAAATATTTTACCAAGGTGTATTTCGTAACTATTTTGTGTACAATATGACACTACATATCGACAGAAAAATTACTTGATTTGATAGAAACACATTCAAAAAAAGTTCTTTTTTCATTTCAGGAGCGATTTTCATCTGTTACTTGAAGTATCTGTGAGATTAAGTGACACGCCCTAACGTCGTACTAAATAGCAATTACTTGCCATACCGGGAGCAGTATCCGGCGCTTCCCGCATGCAGCAGAATAACCGCATCAGCGAAGATGTATTGTATTTTTACTATCACAATGAGTTCGGACGGCTTATGGAAAAGAATGAACATTAGATACGCGATGCGGCGGCAGGTTATATGATTATCACTACGATAGCCAGTACTGACTGGTGCATTACCGCTGTGAACAATAGGACACTGTACTGCTGGAAATTTCTTACCTTTATGACTCGCCGGGCCGCCGTATCGGGAAACGGGAAGTAGTCAAGATGAGGCTGATATAATGCGTGGAATACCTGAGTATTTTTATAATAGGGGATAATATGTTTGATAGAATATACCTTGGTGATCGATCAATGAAAAAAATTGAATTTGATTTATGGAGTAAACTAATTAGGGTTCAGGTTAATTTAATCTCAAGGATAGCCAATGGTACAACAGAATGGAATCATTATGATAATGAAGACTTGGAAGATGGTTATTTGGTATTTTCAGATGTTAGTTTTTTCAATATAACTCCTAATTGCTCTATTCCAGAAGATTATATAATTTCAATAATTACAGACAATGTCAATGTTGAATATTTTGAGTCAACTATAGTTGCTGTTGGTCAAATTCCAAACAAAAATTCTGAGGACATTGATAATATTGGTGAGTGTCAAATTTTCATCAGGTATAAACACAGCTGGATTGAGAATAAATTCAAAGAAAAAATAATTGAATAACCATGTTATTTATAGACATTTTAGATGGAGCGAACCAGAGAAGGTCATGCCTCCGACCTGGATTATATGGGCACGGAGCTTTAGTGTGGTGAACTTAACGAAGCAAACCGGATAACCTGCTGCTGGCTTATCAGCACGGAAGGGGCAACAGAATGGTACGCTGAATACGATGAATGGGGCAACCTACTGAATGAAGAGAACCCGCATC
>NZ_BBMY01000058.1 GCF_000759775.1 Escherichia albertii NBRC 107761 = DSM 17582 | reverse complement strand
TGCCTGATATCCGCAATCCGCTTTTCCGTGAACCAGAACTCAAACTGTACCGTCGGGTCATAAACGGCAAGATGCGGCGTGGCGGTTATCTGAAAATAGCCCGGCGTCAGCTCAATCCGCGACGGTGCTGCCGGTGCGGCAATCCGGAAGGTGGTGGTGGCAGGTTCACCCTGCTGGCCATAGCTGTTTATCGCCCGCACAGTCAGGGTGTATTCCCCGAGCGGCAGGCCGCTGAAACGGTGCTCCGTGTCTGCGGTGATGGCGGTGGTCACCAGTCTGGCATCCGTTCCCTTACCACTGGTCAGGCGCAGACTGAAGCGCACACCCTTCACCACCCGCGGCGTGTCCCATTTCGCCTGCGCCAGATACTGGCCGTCAGCTGCGCTCACCTCCACCGTCAGGTGCTGCACTGCCGGTGGGATGACGCTGTTCAGGGAACCTGACTGCGGCTCAAAGCGGGCACAGTTATCCACGATGGCTTCTTTTTCCGGTACGTGCTGCACCGCCGTGATGGCAAAGGTGCCGTCCGTGTTTTCCCGGACGGAGACACAGCGGAACAGGCGACGGCGCAGTGACGGCAGGGAGAGTCCCCACACCCCGTATGTCTCCACACCATCAGGCAGGGTACTGACCTGTATCCGGTCCGGCGCGGGGTGTTCGGTGATGTCCACACTCACTGGCTTACCGCTGCCGTTAATCAGGTTCACCGTGGCGGCACCGGTCTCCGGAAGTGTCACTTCACGGTCCAGCGTCAGGGTGCGGGTGGCAGCATCAATGGACAGGACACGTCCGCCGGTCAGGGTCCCGGCATAGTCGTTATCACAGATTTCAATGATGTCACCGGGTGTGTGCCGCAGCCCCTGAGACCCGAGCGTGAAATCCACCGTCTGCGTTTCCAGCAGTTCGGTCTTTATCACCCACAGTCCGGCACGGTGGGCCTGACCGCGGCTGGTACAGCCGAACGCGTCCATCTTCAGCAGATTGCGCCGTAGCGCAGTATGGCTTCCGGGTCTTCCACCAGTTCCGTGGAGGTCTGCCAGCCGTTCTGCGGGTCGGTGTAATTCACCTCCACCGCCGTGTGCCGGTCCTTCAGGGCACTGAAGCTGTAGCGGAATCCCACGCCGTTATCATCCACCACCACATCGCTGTTGGTGTACGGCCACACCACATCCGACGGGCGGTCCTGCACGAACGTCAGCGTCTGACCGTTCCATACCGGCATACAGCGCATCGC
>NZ_BBMY01000059.1 GCF_000759775.1 Escherichia albertii NBRC 107761 = DSM 17582 | reverse complement strand
GATAATCCCCGGAGAAAGTCGACACACGGCTGTAAGCCACACCCGCCATCGCATACGCGCTGAACCATTCATTCACGCGCACAGACGGCCCCGCCATTACGCTGAACCAGCGGTTACGCACGGAATCTTCATGCCAGCGGGTATCGCTGTAACGGGTAAGCTGGCGATTCTTGTCTCCTGCATAGCTGAATGACGTCACCAGCCCCAGCGTGTCCGTAAATTCATAACGGTATTTCACGTTAATGCCCTTCAGGTCATCGCTGCCTGGCATATCAGTATGGGTCTGAAGATACCCGGCGCTTAGAGTGGACTGATGCTCTGCTGCGCTCGCTGGCGTACCAGCGGCAACCAGCCAGACTACTGCGGACAGAATAACAGCACATAATTTACGCATAATTACCTCTCGCTTTTCTGCAATAAAAAAGGCGCCATTTCTGGCGCCCGTATATGGGTTATAAAATTCAGCTGATACTGATGCCTGCGGTGGCTTTCTTCATCACCACAACCAGCAAATCGCTGATACTTGCTGTGGGATACCAGTCATTTACCAGCCATGCTGACACCGAAAACTCCAGCGTCATGTGACCGTGACCGGCAGGCATATCAATAACGCCACTGTAAATCAGCGTATTATCCAGCGCGGTACGGTTATAAATTTCAGCACCGTTTTTCCGCACTATCAGACGGCATGAGGAGTAAATATCAGTATGCTCTCTCTCATGTTTAGCGCCGCTGAATGCCACCGCCGGAATAACAATTTGCCGGTCAAACGGCTGATCGTCATAAACCCTGACGGTAATGGTCCCTGATGGCCACCGCTCCGGTGCACGGGAATCCCGGGGGAAAGCTTTGCCCACTGTTTTAACGAGATCGCCTTCAATCTGGTTCGCGGACAGTTTTCCCAGAACCCGACAGTTCTCGTTAATCGTGACGTTGTTGAGCGTCCCGGAATTCGCATTCACGTTACCGCTGATATCAGCATTTCTTGCGGTCAGCCTGCCCTCCGGCGTCAGGGAAAACGTCGGGGGATTGCCGGACGAGGTGATACTCACCGCAAACAGCCGCTTCATGAACAACTGATTCCCCTGCGCCACAAATAACGGCGTGGTGTTGCCGTCCTCCGGGTTAATCATCGCAATACGGTCAGCCAGCAGCAGTATGTTGCTCAGGGGCTGGCCATCAGTATCCTCAATCCCCGCTCCAATACCGGCAACATAGGGTATGCCATTTTTTGTTTTCTGTACCTTCAGCATGTAAAGTGCAGCAAGGTCATCATTTGTGTCCTTCTGCACGCGCTGTATCTGCTGTATGGTGGCGCTCTGGTCCTCCAGCGTTTTACTGACCGTCTGTGTGATTTCATTGCGGGTTTCGGTGATGGAGGTCTTCATCTCCGCCATCTCATCCGCAAGCTGGCTGTTGTCTATCAGCTCCCACAGCCCCTGAGCCAGATGCAGTTTTCCTATTTTTTCCCGAAACAGCCCCAGATACCCTTCTGCATCATTGCTGGCCCGGCCACTGGCTTCCACAAAAGCAGATTTCCCCACCAGGTTGACGCTGCGCACGTAAAACCAGAAATCCTTCCCGGGCTTAATGTGCGGGCCGGATACACTCCACTGACTGCCGGTCCCCAGATAACGGGCAGAGGTTTCAATC
>NZ_BBMY01000060.1 GCF_000759775.1 Escherichia albertii NBRC 107761 = DSM 17582 | reverse complement strand
CTTCATACACTGTGATGGTCCCGGCATGCGAAGGAGGAAAACCTTCAACCAGCAGGGTGACGCTGTACTGGCCATACTCAACATCCATGCTGTAACGCCCGGCTTCATCCGGATTTTCTGAGGCCACCGTGTTCACCACCACCGTGGTACTGTTACGTTTTGCTTTCAGCTGGATTGTGCAGTTCTGTACCGGTTTTCCTGTGCCGTCTTTCAGTACACCTGAAATCTTTACTGCCATATTCACCTCACAAAAAAGCCCGCCTGAACCGGCGGACTGTCATAACACTGTGTTACCTGGCTAATCAGAATTTATAACCGACACCCACGATGAAACCGTCAGTGCGCCAGTCGCCACTGCCGGAGCCTTCATAAGCAATATCAATGGCCACGGATTCGATCGGGTTAAACTGCACGCCAGCTCCCCACGCCAGAGAGGTGTCGCTGTGGCGACCGTCATCACTTCCGGTCAGCACATCGTGCGTTTTCCCCTTGTTGTCAGTTACGCGAA
>NZ_BBMY01000061.1 GCF_000759775.1 Escherichia albertii NBRC 107761 = DSM 17582 | reverse complement strand
AAAAACCGGAGCCGGACTCCGGTTTTTGTGAAGCTGTCGGCTATTTCATCTCGCCAATATTTTCCCACGTCCCGTCAGCACGCAGAATTTGCAGCGGTCTTACCACGCACTGTATCTGCTTTTTATCTGCATCCAGTATCACCACCTGCGTGATTACCCTGTCCTGCTCCGGAATAATACCATTCTCATCGGACTCCAGGATGTCTGCCGGCCCCAGACGCAGTTGTGCTGTAAGCGACTGCACGTGTTCACGGCCATCATGCTTTCCGCAACCACACAGACGCTGCATAAGTTTTTTTAGTATATTCATGTCATTCTCCTGTTCTGCCTGTATCACTGCCCACTTCATCCAGCCCCTTAACATCCTGCCACGGCCCGTCACCAAACCTGACCTGCAAATGCTGAAACAGCCCCTGAACCTGTGTGGCATCTTTGGGGTCAAGAAAGGTCAGTCCGGTGATGAGTGCGCCATCTGTATCCGGGAACCAGCCATTGCTGTTTGTCTCAATAATGCTCGCCGGCCCCAGACGAAAACGGATTTGTGTCTCCCCCGGGTCGCCCTTCGGTCCCTGAGGTCCGGTTGCCCCCACCGGGCCAGCCGCACCTGTTTCTCCTTTCGGTCCCTGTGGGCCTGCCGGGCCTGCCGCACCGGTATCTCCCTTTGGACCCTGTGGACCTGCATTTCCCGTCAGACCGGTCTCTCCCCGCTCTCCCCTGTCACCTTTCGGCCCCTGCGGGCCTGCCGGACCAGCATCACCTGCCGGTCCCCGTTCGCCGGTTGCCCCGACAGGGCCGGTGTCACCGCGCTCTCCCTTATCACCCTTCGGCCCCTGAGGACCCGCGGGCCCCTGTTCCCCCTTTGGCCCGGGAGGTCCCACCACTGTGGGGATTCGGTTTACGGCGTCTTCCGCCGCTATCCTGCTTTGTTCCGCTGACTGTGCGCTTTCTGCTGACTCCCGGGCTTTTTCTGCTGCGGTCGTTGCATCCCTGGCTGCATTACCGGCTGCACTTTCTGCCGTCTTTCTTGACAATTCAGCTTCTGCTGCACTTTGTGATGACTCACTGGCTTTTTGAGCGGCCTCAGAGGCCGAGGACGAGGACGCCTCCTCTGACTGCTTTGCTGAGGCTGCACTTTCTGCCGCCTGCCGGGCTGACTCCGATGCATATCCTGCTGAAGTGTCAGCATGTGCAGCGCTCTTTTCTGCCTGACTGGCTGATATGCCGGCATTCCTTGCTGACGTCTCCGCCTCTCCGGCATTCTTCTTCGCCTCCTCAGCGTTACGCGCCACCTCTTCCACCATCAGTTCAAAACGTCGCAGTGCCTCCGGACGGGCATCATCCTCCGACATGGCACCGAGAAAATCATTCAGCGTACCGGGTTGAGAAT
>NZ_BBMY01000062.1 GCF_000759775.1 Escherichia albertii NBRC 107761 = DSM 17582 | reverse complement strand
CACCAGCACTAACATCTGCTGCAACGGTTTTATCTTTTAATATCTCATAAACCTTTTATTTTCTGAATGTAAAGGAAACTATGTTTTCCACATTATCACTCATAGGGTAATCATCTTTTTTGGCATGTATATAATCACTTGTTTTAGTCATTAAGCTCTGTATAACCGCTTCAAATGTCTCAGGAACCAGTGATTCAATATCTTCAAGCTCACACCCCAAATCAATTATATGCACTAATTTACCATCACAACCATTCCTCTGCATAAGGCTGGAAATAAAAGGCCTGAAAACAAGCAATTCAGATTCATCTATAGTTATTGCTCCCTCTTTCAGAGACTGTAAAATGCCTGAAAGTAGAATTCTCATAAATTTATCTACGTATTTATTATCAATGGTACAAATTAATTCCATAAGAAATCCCTCATTAAACAGTCAACATATCACCAATATATTATTTTATGCATAAAACTCCTTATAACCTTTGCAACCAACGCCTGATATTGAGCAACTCAAAAATCATCATTACAATTGACCAAAAGAAACAGACAAAATCGAAGTAAAGCATTAACGCCCCGGCAACGACGCAATGCTTCAAAGTCCAGGGGGCAGCGCTATATAAATTACGCACATAAAGCTTCAGCACATTTATTTTTCTTAAGGCAATAAATGACCATAATAATACAAAGCAAAAACTGATCAGCCAAAGATATAAACTATTCAGCAAGGTAAAATTAGTAACAAAAGAAATACCCCAGCCAACACAAATTAATAATAGAGCATACCAACGTGATGCCATATTGATATTAAAACACAAAGCCAATAGCGTACTAATAAGGAACATTGCCCCGCAGATACCAAATAACAATGTAACAAATGTTACAGGGAAAAGGTTCGCGGAGATAATTGCAAATAAACTGATTATGGAAAAATAAATAACACATATTGCTAACGTATTTATTTCCTCAACTTTCGCTCTTAGCCTGAATCCAAAACCAAGAAGCAAAACCGTAGCTAAAAAGAACGGTGCCGTATGTTGGTGTGTTGCGGTAATATTATAATAGTCTAGTATCCATGCAAAACCTGCTGTTGCCCATAAACCAGACGCAGTCATCAACCAGATGCAACCCATCATTCTGGTTATTAATGGCTGTTTCTTTATTAGATCCGACATTGTGATTTTTTCCATAAATAATTCACTACCACGGAAACCGTGAGTGTCTTTGCCAAACTAGTGTTATAGCTATTGCTGCAAGTATTCCAAAGAAGCCGATAAAATAATAATAGAGTGTTAATGCACCTGTAAAAGCGCAGCGAACCGGACTCCATAATTCTTCGCTATGGCATTTTATCGCCAGTTCAAGGAGTTTATTTCGCGCACAGGATAGAATGCCTGACCACAACACAATCATTAAACTATTGTGAATGAATCTAAAGTTATTCATACAAAATATTTTTACATTTCTGGATGCAAAAAAGACAACCGCAATGCAATAAATCGTATTTTATGGTTTGGTCCTTGCCTATTGTATTTTCAATAAGAATCAGGGAGCACCTGGCGATGCTCCCCTGTCATTAAATTACAGCGGATTAGGACTGGCTTCGCGATAAGGTGTTTTTTTCTTTGGTGAGGTAAAAGTATCACGCAGATCTTTATATTCAAAAACTTTAGCTCGGCTGCCATCCGTTACTGGGATAGATGTCGCCGGACGATAACACTCAGATAACGGTGAGTTACACCGGGGCTCGTTTGTTGAGATACCCAACCAGTCAAGAATCATTGCGTAGTTATTAAGCAATGAATAGTTTTCACGAATATGTCCAAGTTTACGTGGCTGACCGTTCAATGACTCAGAACTGTACCAAATAAATTGCGGTACATCATAGGCTTCTTTACTTGGTGTATCTGCGCCGTGCATATAGAGTGAAGGAATATCAGGATTTTTCTCCAGACCATGATCAGAAAAATAAAGTAAAGAGGATTTTCTACCTTGCAGACGTTTAATAACTTCCCCAATAATATAATCGGTAAACAATATTGAATTGTTGTAACAATCTTCATATTTGTTCCCTGTATTTATTTTATCTGCCCATTCAGGGTATCGCGTACATGCAATTTCATGGCTGCCACTGATATGCAGCATGATGAGCTTTTTACCTTTTTGCTTTAATGCTTCATCAAGATAAAGTAAAAGTGCATCATCATATTTACCTGTCATCCACTGTGATTGATTGCTGGTAGTACCGATCAGAGTAATATAATTATTATGTTTACCCACAACATTCTGTGTACTCAGCCATGTTGTATTAAAACCGCCTTTATTGGCTACGGCAACAATATTGTTTGATAAATCAGCAGCTGTAAAACTTTCCGTTGTAGCTTTGCTAAGTATCATTGGAATCGAAGTTACAGTTGCTGCTGCCGGTGATATAGCATGGTCAAAAATAAGTGCCTGTGGTGCAATACTATTCTGTACCGGTGTAGTATTTTGTTCAAAACCATACAACCCCATATTGCTACGGCGTGCCGATTCACCAATGATGATCACATAAGTATCAATATTGGTGTCTTTAATAGTTAGCACTGGTAAATCTATATCAATTTGCTTAATTTCTTTTGCAAATGCAATATCACGGTATGCAACAATAAAGTTCGAGGCTACGTAAAATGGCGTAACTTTTAACACACGGGCACTTAAAGGATAGTACCCTCCAAGACTATCTTTCTGCTGTTTTTTCCACTGGCTATAAGTAAACCATACCAGAAAAATTAATAATGCCATCACTGCAGTGCGTTGGATTTTAGAAGAGAGGCATTTTGCACCACTATCTATAGAAAAATAGGTCAGGAAGAAATACATAACGCATACAGGTATCCATGAAAGATACATCTCTGTCATCGACTTAACTTCAGCCCAATGAGTTTCAAGAATACTCATAGCAAAAATATTATTGAAATCGCTTTGATAAATCTCCCATGAGCAAAGTGCAATCATAAAGTTAACAGCGAGTATTAATGATACACCCAGCGCTAAAATTTTCCCTATCCACAAGCGATAACATGCTGTCAGAGATAATATAATTAGAATGTTGCATGTACCAACACGCAATATTACCCGTAGAGGTTGTAAATGATACAAAGGCCAAAGTTGAATTAATGTAGAGGAAAATAATAGCCCTAAAAAAAGATATATTTTTCTCTGCCGTGGATAAACAGACAATGAATGCAATACAAAAGACATAGAGAACTAATCCATTTTTTACATGAATGTATGTTCAATGTTCGACATTTCCAATAAGAAACATTGCAACAAAATTCTAACGAATTAGTGATTTATTGCATTTGGTATTTGCCAAAAAAGAACAACCACCTTACCAATATTAAACTGCTGAATTGTACTCCATTATTCTTCGTACATACCAGTCTTTTAGATAAAAAATATTTCATTTCAATTGAATAGCCAACTAATGATTCTATTAAATAAAATCCTCAATAAACACCATTAATGGCGTTTATTATTTTTCCCATTAATTAACGTAATAATACTGTTACAAAAAAATCCCGACTGTTGGTCGGGATTCAAAAGTAAGAAAAATATTCAACGGCGGTTGCCAAAAATCCGCAACAACATCAGGAACAGGTTGATGAAGTCCAGATACAGGGTTAATGCGCCAAGAATGGAGTATTTACGCAGATTCGAGGTATCGCGGGTATCAATCTGCTCACCCATGTTTTTCAGTTTCTGAGTGTCATAGGCGGTCAGGCCCACAAAGACAATCACCCCGATATACGTCACTGCCCACATCAGCGCTTCACTTTTCAGCCAGAAATTCACCAACGATGCCAGCACAATACCGATTAACGCCATAAACAGCATGTTGCCAAAACCGCTTAAATCGCGCTTCGTGGTGTAGCCGTACAGGCTCATTGCACCAAACATCCCGGCAGTAACGACAAAGGTGCTGGCAATAGACGCAGCGGTATAAACAATAAAAATACTGGAAAGCGTCAAGCCGGTCAGCGCCGAATAAAGCATAAAGAGCATGGTCGTTACACCAGCACTGAGCTTTTGAATCATCGCTGATAGCACAATAACCAGCGCTAATTGTGCAATTATCAGAGCAATTAAAAAGACACGATTGGTGAACAGTAGCTCCATCAGAGCGGCCGAATTGGCTGCATACCAGGCAACAAATGCGGTAAGTAGCAGACCGACGGTCATCCAGCCATAGACCTGCGCCATATAGGTTTGCAGGCCGGCCCGGGGTTGAACGATTGAATCATAACGTGGGAATCTGTCCATGGCTTTCTCCTGAAGATACAAGGAATATCTTAAGGATACTGCAAATCATGAGGGTGTGCATCGACGTGGAGTAAACGTATATCTGATGTTGTGTTATTGCCGGATGCAGCTTTGCCTTATCCGGCTAACAAAAAACTACCAGCGTTTCGCCGCCTGCTGATCGCTCTCCCGGGCTTCGACCCAGCGATCGCCTTCCGGCGTGGCTTCGCGCTTCCAGAACGGTGCGCGGGTTTTGAGATAATCCATAATAAACTGCCCGGCCTCAAACGCACTGCTGCGATGCGCACTGGTAACGCCGACAAAAACGATTTCATCGCCCGGCCATAATTCACCGATGCGGTGAATCACCGTGACGCGCCCCAGCGGCCAGCGGCTACGCGCTTCATCAACGATTTCTGCCAGTGCTTTTTCTGTCATTCCCGGATAGTGTTCAAGGGTTAATGCTTTGACGCTGTCGCCCAGGTTATGGTTGCGCACCTTGCCAGTAAATGTCACTACCGCACCGTCTTCATCACGCTCCGCCAGCCACGGGTACTCTTCCCCTACGCTGAACGGCTGCGGTCCGACAACAATTTTGGTTTCTGCCATCTTAACCTCCGGTTACCGGTGGGAAGAACGCCACTTCGTCGCCATCAGTCAGCGGATGCTCAAAACTCACCAGTGTCTGGTTAACAGCAGCCAGTAATTTGCCATCTTCCAGCGCCAGCGCCCAGCGATCGCTCTGCGCCGCCAGGTGCTGGCGTAATGCTTCAACGGTCGGGAAATCTGCTGCTACTTCTATTGCATCTGTTCCCACCAGTTCACGCACCTGGGCGAAAAAAAGAACGTTAATCATCCGCTTCCACCTTAAAGTCACCCGATTTGCCGCCACTTTTTGCCAACAAACGAACCGGACCAATCACCATATCTTTTTGCACTGCTTTGCACATATCGTAAATGGTCAGCGCCGCCACGGAGGCCGCCGTTAACGCTTCCATTTCGACACCGGTTTTTCCGGTCAGGCGGCACAGGGATTCAATTCGTACCCGATTGTGCTCCGGCTCGGCCTGTAAATTGACTTCAACTTTGCTGAGCATCAGTGGATGGCACAGCGGAATAAGATCCCAGGTGCGTTTTGCGGCCTGAATACCAGCAATCCGCGCGGTAGCAAACACGTCGCCTTTGTGATGGCGACCATCAATGATCATCGCCAGTGTCTCACTGCGCATGGTGACAAAGGCCTCCGCCCGCGCTTCGCGGACAGTTTCCGCTTTGGCAGAGACATCCACCATGTGCGCTTCGCCAGCGGCGTTGATATGGGTCAGTTGCGACATACTTATTTCTTCAAATGTGGATGGAAATTGCACGGACGCGTACGGGCATCCAGTTGTGGCGCGATGATATTTTCCCAGGCGGTACGGCACGCTTTGGTCGAACCAGGCATAGCGAAAATCAGTGTCTTGTTAGCGACGCCCGCTACCGCACGGGATTGCAACGTTGCAGTGCCAATCTCTTCAAACGAGAGCATACGGAACACTTCACCAAAACCTTCGACCTCACGGTCAAACAGCGGCAGCAGTGCTTCAGGCGCCTGATCGCCTTCCGTCAGCCCTGTGCCGCCAGTAATCAGCACCACTTGCACATCGTCACTGGCGATCCACGCAGAAACCTGGGCGCGGATGGCGTAGCGGTTTTCTTTGACAATCGCTTTATCGACAACGTGGTGGCCCGCTTCCTGCGCCGAGTCGCGCAGATAGTGACCGGAGGTATCGTCTTCTTCACCGCGACGATTAGAAACCGTAAGAATAGCAATACGGGTCGGGATAAATTCAGTGCTGACCTGACTCATCTGATCTCTCCTTTTGGCGTTTTAGCCGCCAATATACGATAAGTTTTGCGTAATACCGGTGTTGTTTTGATGCAGGAAGTGGGTCTGTTTTTTCTCCTGCAGCGCCGCTGAAATGCGTGCTTCCAGCGCCTGTTGCTGAGTATCGTCTTCCAGCAAATCGCGCAGGTTAACGCCGCCTTCGCCAAACAGGCAGAGATGGAGTTTGCCAATCGAGGAGACGCGCAGGCGGTTACAGGTGGCGCAGAAGTCTTTTTCATACGGCATGATAAGGCCGATTTCCCCAGCGTAATCCGGGTGGCAAAAGACTTGCGCAGGGCCGTCGCTACGTTGACGAAGTTGATGAATCCAACCGCGACGCAATAGCTCGTCACGCAAAACCTGACCAGAGATATGGTGCTTACGGAAGAGCTCGCTGCCCTCACCCGTTTCCATCAGTTCGATGAAACGCAACTGGATGGGGCGATGCTGGATCCAGTTCAGAAAGGTGTCAAGCTGGTGATGATTTACATCACGCATCAGCACGGTATTGACTTTGACCTTCTCAAACCCGGCTTCAAATGCGGCATCAATTCCCGCCATAACCTGCCTGAATTTATCCTGCCCGGTAATCGCATGAAACTGGCGGGCGTCGAGGCTATCAACGCTGACGTTAATTCCCGTCAGTCCGGCATCACGCCAGTTCGCCACGTCGCGTTCCAGACGATAGCCGTTGGTCGTGACCGCAATCTGGCGGATAGCGTCGTTTTCCCGCACCGCGGCAATAATGTCGATAAAGTCGCGACGCAAAGAAGGCTCACCACCTGTCAGACGCACTTTTTCAGTACCCAGACTGGCGAAGGCACGCGTAACCCGACGAATTTCATCGACGGTCAGAAAGCCTTTATTGGTGACGCCGCTCGGCTTGTAGCCATCCGGCAGGCAGTAGGTGCAACGAAAGTTACACACATCGGTAATCGACAGGCGCAAGTAGTAAAACTTACGCGCAAAAGCATCAGTCAGTTGTGAAGCCATGTACACCTTTCCAGATACGGGAGGCGGAGTCATTTCTTCCTTCGCCCTGGTGGCAATCTTTATAAGCATTGTCACGGCCAAAGCACCGTATCAATTGACCCAGGTGCAGAGGCTAGAGTGTTTAGTGGTTATGCCGATATTAGCGTGTAAATGGAGTTTTTACCATTCACACTTTCGCTATGTAATCATGTATATAGCGTCATGATCGGACCATTTCGCTACAGAATAAGGGAAAATAGGGGTTTTACTTTGATGTACATCATCAGGGATGCATACCGCATCTCGCCCTTTAGAGGTAGAAGATAATAATTTGTATCCTCAATATTGGCAGGTTAATTGCTGTTTCCCTGCCAGTTGCGCTACTGTAGCGCGGATAATCTGACTTCAGGAACCTATATGCGCAATCGTACGCTGGCTGATCTTGATCGTGTCGTTGCACTCGGCGGAGGGCATGGGCTCGGACGTGTTCTTTCATCGCTTTCATCTTTGGGGTCTCGTTTAACGGGCATCGTAACGACCACTGATAATGGTGGTTCAACGGGGCGTATTCGTCGTTCAGAAGGTGGTATTGCCTGGGGCGATATGCGCAACTGCCTCAATCAATTAATCACTGAACCTAGTGTCGCTTCTGCGATGTTTGAATATCGTTTCGGCGGTAATGGTGAGCTTTCCGGGCATAACCTTGGAAACTTAATGTTAAAAGCGCTGGATCACCTTAGCGTGCGACCTCTGGAAGCCATCAATTTGATTCGTAATCTGCTGAAAGTGGATGCGCATTTGATTCCGATGTCGGAACATCCTGTTGATTTGATGGCGATTGATGATCAGGGACATAAAGTTTACGGCGAGGTCAATATCGACCAGTTAACCACGCCGATTCAGGAATTACTCTTAACCCCCAATGTTCCCGCAACACGTGAAGCTGTACATGCAATTAATGAGGCGGATCTGATTCTGATTGGGCCGGGTAGTTTTTATACCAGTCTGATGCCGATTCTGTTGCTTGAGGAAATGGCGCAGGCGTTACGACGCACACCAGCACCGATGGTTTATATCGGTAATCTTGGGCGGGAGTTAAGCTTGCCGGCAGCGAATCTAAAGCTGGAAAATAAGCTGGCGATTATGGAGCGATATGTCGGTAAGAAGGTGATTGACGCCGTGATTGTTGGGCCGAAAGTGGACGTTTCTGCGGTTAGCAACAGGGTAGTGATTCAGGACGTACTGGAAGCCAGTGATGTCCCCTATCGTCATGACCGCCAGTTGTTACATAACGCGCTGGAAAAAGCATTACAGGCGTTGGGTTAACGGAAAGCCGGAAGAACATTCCGGCTTCAGATTGCTGACAAAGCGCGCGTTGTTCATGCCGGATGCTGCGAGAGCGTCTTATCCGGCCTACAAACCGTGCAAATTCAATATATTGCAGAGATCATGTAGGCCTGATAAGCGTAGCGCATCAGGCTGTTTTTCGTTTGTCATCAGTCTTCTTCGCTATCCTGTTACGATGCGGCAATAAACAACTCTCGCAATTGATGCAGTTGATCGCGAATTTGCGCAGCCTCCTCGAATTCCAGATTTTGTGCGTGTTTCATCATCTGAGCTTCCAGCTCATGGATTTTCTGCTGCAACGCTTTTGGCGACATATCCATTGGCACATTATCCGGCTCAACAATCGCACGTGATTTGCCTCTCCCCTTCGCTTTGGTTTTGGCAATGCTCTGCCCCAATGCCAGGATATCGACCACTTTCTTGTTCAGACCTTGTGGTGTTATGCCGTGCTCTTCGTTGTAGCGTTGCTGTTTCTCACGACGACGTTCGGTTTCACTGATCGCTTTCGCCATCGACGGGGTGATCTTATCGCCATAGAGAATAGCTTTACCGTTGACGTTACGCGCCGCACGACCGATAGTCTGAATCAGCGAACGCTCAGAGCGCAGGAAGCCCTCTTTATCCGCATCGAGGATCGCCACCAGCGAAACCTCAGGCATATCCAGACCTTCGCGCAGTAAGTTGATCCCCACCAGTACGTCAAACTCGCCCAGACGCAAATCGCGGATGATTTCCATACGCTCGACGGTATCGATATCCGAGTGAAGATAACGCACGCGTTCGCCGTGTTCTTCCAGATATTCTGTCAGATCTTCTGCCATCCGTTTGGTTAGCGTCGTGACCAGGACGCGTTCATTAATCGCCGCACGCTGACGAATCTCCGAAAGCAGATCATCGACCTGCGTCGCTACCGGACGCACTTCGATAATCGGGTCGAGCAGGCCTGTTGGGCGCACCACCTGATCCACCACATCGCCACCGGATTTCTCCAGCTCGTAATTGCCGGGCGTCGCAGAAACATAGATAGTTTGCGGGGCCAGCGCTTCGAACTCTTCAAACTTCAGCGGACGGTTATCCAGCGCTGACGGCAGGCGAAAACCATACTCCACCAGGGTTTCTTTACGTGCCCGGTCGCCGCGATACATACCGCCAATCTGCGGAATGGTGACGTGGGATTCATCGACCACCAGCAGCCCATCGGCAGGCAGATAATCAAACAGAGTCGGCGGCGGTTCGCCAGGTCCACGGCCGGAGAGGAAGCGCGAGTAGTTTTCAATGCCCGAGCAATAGCCCAACTCGTTCATCATCTCCAGATCAAACTGGGTACGTTGAGTCAGACGCTGTTCTTCCAGCAGCTTGTTATTCGCCAACAGCACTTTACGTCGGTCAGCCAGTTCTTCTTTGATCTCTTCCATCGCCTGCACAATACGTTCACGCGGAGTGACATAGTGTGTTTTTGGGTAGATGGTATATCGCGCGATAGTTGAGATAATCTGCCCGGTTAACGGATCGAAAAGCGACAGTCGCTCCACCTCTTCATCAAACAATTCCACACGTAGCGCGACATCGTCAGATTCCGCCGGGAAAATATCAATCACCTCGCCACGTACACGGAAAGTCCCGCGCTGAAAAGCCTGGTCGTTGCGGGTATATTGCAACTCCGCCAGGCGGCGCAGGATCGCTCGCTGATCGATAATCATGCCGACCGTCAGATGCAGCATCATCTTCAGATATGAATCGGGATCGCCCAGACCATAGATGGCAGAAACAGACGCGACCACTACCACGTCCCGCCGCTCCAGCAAGGCTTTGGTTGCTGAAAGCCGCATCTGTTCAATATGTTCGTTTACCGAAGCATCTTTCTCAATGAAAGTGTCAGAACTCGGTACGTAGGCTTCTGGCTGATAGTAGTCATAATAGGAGACGAAATATTCCACCGCGTTTTCGGGGAAAAACTCTTTCATCTCGCCGTACAACTGGGCCGCCAGCGTTTTATTCGGCGCCAACACCATGGTTGGACGTTGCAGATCAGCGATAACGTTAGCGATGGTGAAGGTTTTACCAGAGCCAGTTACGCCGAGCAGTGTCTGGTGCGCCAGGCCATCTTCCAGCCCCTCTTCGAGACGTCGGATCGCCTCTGGCTGATCGCCAGAAGGTTTGAAAGCGGAATTCAGTTTGAACGGTTTACTCATGAGTCGCTACCTGAGGCTGTGGGCGGACAGGTATGTAATTTTACTCGCCGTACTTAATAATACCAACAAATTATACTGGATAAAAAAACAGTTACACGCCACAGTATTTCTGTTACACCGTGAACTAAGGTGTCGAATGTGGGTAAAATTTGCTCCGTGACAAGATAAAACTCCAGGTTTGCAGGTTTATCCCCAAAACGGCGGTTTTTTTAACATTTGTCAAGATGACTGATGACAGATTTATGGCAAAAGCAGTCTCTTTTCTGACAGCCATTGCTTTTATCTAACTAATTAAAAAATAACAAATATTTCCCCAAGCCTTCTTTCGCGCCAATTTGCGTGCAAGCCGCGTATTCTCTCGCTTGCCTCGCGTTTTCTAACTCTAATACACATGGTTATCCACAGGAATAGTGGATAACTGCCTGCAGCCCGTATCCTCCGCCGCCTGGGCAATTCCCACACTAACCACATGATGCGAAGGTAAAATTTTTTTCGTGATTTTTTTAGAATTTAATTGGTTAAATTACAGGCAATCGAAGGCACGTTCTTGCTCGCAATTCAACCAAATTTATTGCTACAACAATGATGTGAGATTGATGTACTTTCCGGTTAGTGCATTTTCTGGATTTTCCTTAAGCCAGGGGATTTCTCCCAGCAACGGGGCGGGAATCATCTCTTCGAGCGTGGCCATATATTCACCGTGACGTTTACCTGGCGGCGTCACATCGTTTGCCACCCACCCTGCCAGAGTGAGTCCGGCATGTTGTATGGCCTGTGCAGTCAGCATCGCATGGTTAATACAGCCGAGTTTTACACCTACCACCAGTATCACTGGCAATTGTTCCTGCATAACCCAATCGGCAAAAGTAAAGGCATCAGAAAGCGGTGTGAACCAACCTCCGGCCCCCTCGACCAGCACCCAATCAACCTGTTTTTCCAGCGTGTGCAATCCCGCACTCATAACCGCCGGGTCAATAGGTCTCCCCTCTTCCGCACTGATAATATGCGGCGAGGTAGGTTCTGCGAAGGTGTAAGGATTTATCATGGCATAATCCAGTTGTCGGCTGCTGTTGCGCTGTAACGCCAATGCGTCACTGTTGCGTAAACCTTCGGCAGTCATTTCGCTACCAGAAGCCACTGGTTTATATCCCGCTGCCCGGTAACCAACGGCCCGCGCAGCCTGTAATAGTGCGCAACTGGCGACAGTTTTCCCCACTTCGGTATCCGTTCCTGTGACAAAATAACGTTTATTCACGAACAATCACTCCTATAAAAAGATAATACGTCAGAGGATATCGCCCCTGTTGTTGCGGCCAGGCCAGTTGCAGTTGCTGTAGCTGGGAACGGGTTAATATTCGCGGGTCGCGCCCTTCGTGAAGATGCGTTGCGCCAATACCTTTCAGTGAACGCATGGCGCTGAGTGCGTCATCAAACCACAGCGTGATGGGTTGAAGACGATGCTGATGACGAAAACCTTTCAACGTCCGTTCAACGTCAGCTTGCGATAAAAAGCGGTTTGCATGGGTTCGCTCATCTACCGCCTGCCATGCCTGATGTAACTCGGGTAACGAGCCTTGCGCCAGAGTAGTAAACGCCACTACGCCTCCGGGGCGTATCACCCGATAAAGCTCGCCTAATGCCGTGGATAATTCAGCGCACCACTGCACGGCGAGATTGCTCCACGCGAGATCGAAAGTCGCAGAAGACAACGGTAAGGATTCGATATCCCCTGCAAGATAGTAATCTGCGGCATCTTGCTGACGTGCCTGCGCAAGCATCGGCGAAGAAATATCCAATGCCGTCACCTGTCCACTGCGTTCGCGCCAGTAACGACTCATCCAGCCCGGCCCACAGCCTGCGTCCAGCACACGGGCGTATTTACGCTGCGGGAGCATTGCCAGTAAGGCATCAGCACTACGGCGCTGTAACTCTGCGTGTTGCTCATACTGTGAGGCTGCCCGACCAAATGCCGCCGCAATCGCTTGTTTATTAACGGTTGCCATGTAACGCCTCCAGCAAGCGGTCGATATCCTGCTTTTCATGAGCCGCAGTTAAGGTCAGACGCAACCGCGCGGTGCCAGCCGGTACGGTTGGCGGGCGAATCGCCGTGACCCAACAACCTTGCTGACGCAGCTTTTCTGCCAGTCGTAATGCATGACTGTTATCACCGACGATTAATGGTTGAATGGCACTGTGAGAATCCGCGAGAGTAAATGGCGAATCCTGCACTCCGGCACGAAAACGCGTAATCAGATCAGCCAGCTTTTCGCGCCGAACCTCCCCCTCCTCGCTACGAATCACCGCCAGCGACGCACGTAATGCCTGCGCCTGAGCGGGCGGCATACTGGTGCTGTAGATAAGATGGCGAGCAAACTGCAGCAGATAATCCGCGACCATATCGGAGCAAAGCACTGCCGCCCCGCTGACGCCAAATCCTTTGCCAAAAGTGACCACCAACAGTTCCGGCTTCACCTTATTCTGCCAGCAGCTCCCGCGTCCTTGCTCTCCGATAACGCCCGTACCGTGGGCATCGTCGACCATCAACCAACCATTACACTGTTGCGTTAGCTGCTGGATTTCCGCCAGCGGCGCACTATCGCCGTCCATACTGAATACGCCCTCTGTCACCACCAGTTGTCGCCCCGGACAGGAGGTAGCAAGCAAGCGTGCCAGATGAGCGACATCGTTATGAGCAAAACGACGAAGCTGGGACGGGCTTAAGCTGGCTGCCTCCAGCAATGAAGCGTGACTCAGTCGGTCGGCAACGATACGATCCTCTTTCGCCATCATCGCGGCAATGACTGCCTGATTGGCAGCAAACCCGGAGATAAACAGCAGCGCCCGTGAATAACCCAGCCACTCAGCCAGTTCTTCTTCCAGCGCCTGATGCGCCACGCTATAACCGCTGACATGCCCGGAACCACCGCTGCCAACGCCGAATTGTTCCGCGCCCTGCTGCCAGGCGCGGATAATCTGTGGATGATGGCTTAAGCCGAGGTAATCATTGCTGGAAAAATTCAGATACTGGCGATCATCTGCCACCAGCCAGCGCCCGGCGCCTTGCGCCACCGGATAACGACGACGCAGGGCATCGGCAGCACGCCGCGCATCGAGCGCCGCATTGATTTTTTCCTGCCAGCTCATAGCGTTGCCGCGTTGTAATATTCGTCAGTGTCCGGGGTCATCAGCGCCTGCTCCAGACGCTGCTGTTGTTCGTTATCGCCCGCCAGCACGGCGGTTTGTTGTGGGTTTAGCCCCAGTTTGCGGAACAGTTGCAGGTCTTTATCTTCTTCTGGATTTGGTGTGGTCAGTAACTTGCAGCCGTAGAAAATCGAGTTAGCCCCGGCCATAAAGCACATCGCCTGGGTCTGTTCGTTCATTTGCTCACGCCCGGCAGAAAGGCGCACGTAAGAGGTCGGCATCATGATTCGCGCTACAGCAATGGTGCGAATAAAATCAAAGGCATCGACATCATCGTTATCAGCCAGCGGCGTGCCTTTCACCTTCACCAGCATGTTGATTGGCACGCTTTCCGGTGGCGTCGGCAAGTTCGCCAGTTGTAGTAATAATCCGGCACGATCTTTCACCGTTTCGCCCAGGCCCACAATGCCGCCAGAGCAAACTTTAATCCCAGCTTCGCGCACTTTTTCCAGGGTATCGAGGCGTTCCTGATAAGTACGCGTAGTGATGATATTGCCGTAAAACTCCGGCGAGGTGTCAAGGTTGTGGTTGTAGTAATCCAGCCCGGCATTCGCGAGGCGCTGCGCCTGAGATTCACTCAACGTGCCCAGCGTCATACACGCCTCCAGGCCCATCGCTTTTACCCCCTGCACCATCTGTTCCAGGTACGGCATATCGCGTTCGTGGGGATTCTTCCACGCCGCCCCCATGCAAAAACGCGTCGAACCCGCCGCTTTCGCTTTGCGCGCCGATTCCAGCACTTGTTCGACTTCCATTAAACGTTCGGCTTCCAGTCCGGTTTTATAGCGCGAGCTTTGCGGGCAATATTTGCAATCTTCCGGGCAGGCCCCCGTTTTTATCGATAACAAAGTACTGACCTGAACCTGACGGGGATCGAAATGCTGACGATGTACCTGCTGCGCTTCAAACAGCAGATCCAGCAACGGTTTTTCAAATAATTCTGTGACTTGCGACAATGTCCAGCGTGGGCGGTGAGCCATGGGGCTTCTCCAAAACGTGTTTTTTGTTGTTAATTCGGTGTAGACTCGTAAACCTAAATCTTTTCAATTTGGTTTACAAGTCGATTATGACAACGGACGATCTTGCCTTTGACCAACGCCATATCTGGCACCCATACACATCCATGACCTCCCCGCTGCCGGTTTATCCGGTAGCGAGTGCAGAAGGTTGCGAGCTGATTTTGTCTGACGGCAGACGCCTGGTTGACGGTATGTCGTCCTGGTGGGCAGCAATCCACGGTTACAATCACCCGCAGCTTAATGCAGCAATGAAGTCGCAAATTGATGCTATGTCGCATGTGATGTTTGGCGGTATTACCCATACGCCAGCCATCGAGTTGTGCCGCAAACTGGTGACGATGACGCCAAAACCCCTGGAGTGCGTTTTTCTCGCAGACTCCGGTTCCGTAGCGGTGGAAGTGGCGATGAAAATGGCGTTGCAATACTGGCAGGCTAAAGGTGAAGCGCGTCAGCGTTTTCTGACCTTTCGCAATGGTTATCATGGCGATACTTTTGGCGCGATGTCGGTGTGCGATCCAGATAACTCAATGCATAGCTTGTGGAAAGGCTATCTGCCGGAAAACTTGTTTGCTCCGGCCCCACAAAGCCGCATGGACGGCGAATGGGATGAGCGCGATATGGTGGGCTTTGCCCGCCTGATGGCGGCGCATCGTCATGAAATCGCGGCGGTGATCATTGAACCGATTGTTCAGGGCGCTGGCGGAATGCGCATCTACCATCCAGCGTGGTTAAAACGAATCCGCAAAATGTGCGACCGTGAAGGTATCTTGCTGATTGCTGACGAGATAGCCACCGGTTTTGGTCGTACCGGCAAACTGTTTGCCTGCGAACATGCGGGGATCGCGCCGGATATTTTATGCCTCGGTAAAGCTTTAACCGGCGGCACGATGACTCTTTCCGCCACGCTCACTACGCGTCAGGTCGCTGAAACCATCAGTAACGGCGAAGCCGGCTGCTTTATGCACGGGCCAACCTTTATGGGCAATCCACTGGCCTGCGCGGCAGCAAACGCCAGCCTGGCGATTATCGAATCAGAAAAATGGCAGCAGCAGGTAGCGGCTATTGAAGTGCAGCTACGCGAGCAACTCACACCAGCCCGTAACGCCGAACTGGTTGCCGATGTCCGCGTGCTGGGCGCAATAGGCGTGGTCGAAACGACTCGCCCGGTGAATATGGCGGCCCTGCAAAAATTCTTTGTCGAACAAGGCGTGTGGATCCGTCCTTTTGGCAAACTTATCTACCTGATGCCGCCCTATATTATTCGCCAGGAACAGTTGCAGCGCCTGACCGCAGCGGTTAATCGAGCAGTACAGGATGAAACATTTTTTTGCTAATAACGAGCAGTCAGCGTGAGGGTTTCTGGCTACACTTTTTGCAAACAAGAAAGGAGGGTTCATGAAACTCATCAGTAATGATCTGCGCGATGGCGATAAGCTGCCACATCGTCATGTCTTTAACGGCATGGGTTACGATGGCGATAATATTTCGCCGCATCTGGCGTGGGATGACGTTCCTGCGGGAACCAAAAGTTTTGTCGTCACCTGCTATGACCCGGATGCACCAACTGGCTCTGGCTGGTGGCACTGGGTGGTTGTTAACTTACCTGCCGATACCCGTGTATTGCCGCAAGGATTTGGCTCTGGACTGGTGGCAATCCCGGACGGCGTTCTGCAAACACGTACCGATTTTGGTAAAACGGGATACGACGGCGCAGCACCACCGAAAGGCGAAACTCACCGCTACATTTTTACCGTTCACGCGCTGGATGTAGAACGTATTGATGTCGATGAAGGCGCCAGTGGCGCGATGGTCGGGTTCAATGTCCATTTCCACTCTCTTGCCAGCGCATCAATTACTGCAATGTTCAGCTAAGTGCTCCGCCAGATGGTGCTGTGCCATCTGGCTTTTGCCTGCAATATCATTCTTTATTCAGTAAATAATCCTCGGGGCAGACTGATTCCCCAACTCTCTAAGGATTATGTTCGTATATTCAACAACTGGACCTCTTGGATGATTATCTTCCTTATCCTCAAGATGAGTCAGAGCATGTACGATTTCGTGTATAAAAGAACGTTCAGTATCAAAAGGTTTTGGACCATCGCTGCTTTCATAATACTCAGGATTGTCCCCATCATTGTCTTCATCCAAATTGAGACAAATAACTTTTCTTCCTTCAGATACCGAAAGTTGCTCTGGTGTTATTGTTGCGCCAAAAGCCTCCCCTGCCCCTAATAACCAACGTTGTTCAATATCGTACAATTCTTTATCGTGAGCATGATTCATCAACCTACGAAATGTCTCACTTTGGGTATAAGCATCCTCCAGAATTTCCGATAAACGCTGATAACACTCAGCATAAATATCATCATCAATTTCTATATCGGGATCAATCCCTCCTGGACCAGAAATGAAATATTCAGCTAAACATTCTGGATTTAATTTAAAATCACTATTCGTCGCAATTTTATCATAAGAAAGACGCACCGGTGATGGCGCGTCTGCGTGCTCAGGAATATCAGGAAAGGGCGCGCACTCAGCAGAATGACAGTTCCAGTTATGTGGTACAGTAGATGAAACAGGAAACACGCTTATGATCTCATTTAAGAAAAATACATTAAAATACAGATTTAATTATTAAACCATCAATTACAATACAAATCTAATGTTGTTTAGCAATAAAACATTGTCTTTGAAAATCAAAATTACATTTATCTCTTTCCACAATCATTGATACTGTTATTGACTCTCTACTCAGCGGATGAGGTGCATTTGTATTAACAAGATGCTCTAATGATGCTTTATCATATAAAGTACATATACTTGAGTTACCAGCGTTTTTCATAAAAACACCATCTTCAGGTATACATAATGTAATCGGACATGTTAGCACATCTTCCGGTCCTTTCAGGGATGCCGCGTCAACACGAAATGCGCATCTATTTATCTTATCTAACAACAGCCCTGACTGCATAACAGAAGGACGAGGCGGCGGAACAGAAGGGCGAGGCATACTTTCCAAAACCTCGCGACCAGAGAGACCGTGCGGCAACATCCCTTACAAAGGATAAAACACTATTATCAGGCGTAGTCAGATTTCTGGTTAAAGAATTCCATGAACATCCCAAATTGATAAGTGCTGGTGATAACATACGTCTCTACCTTAACAATAAATCCACATTTACTTTCTTAACAAATATCCCCCGTACATGACAACAAAAACCGAATATTAATTCCTGTTTCTGTGAACTCGTCATACTATATTATTTCTCTACAAGTTAGTTTTATTAATAATAAAATCGCCCACCTTAACCCAAAAACAACAACAAAAAAACGAATTGTTTTTTCAAAAAAACAACAATTAAATTCATTAAAACACACATTATAAAATTAATAAATGTTGTATCCCGTGAGCTTATCAGATATAAGTGTACGATTGTATCAGTTAAATCATAACTTTCTTATCATGGCAATATGATATACTGGCAATACAAACATGGAGATTGTATGAAATATCAATTTACTGATTCTGGGTACTCTGAAAAAAACAGGTTGAATCCCCCCATCGTATTGGTTCATGGCTTTTTCATGAATAGCAATATGTTTACATATCAGGTTGATGCACTCAAAGAAAAGCACAGAATTATTTGTATTAATGTCCGTGGATTCGACATAAACACAGATCAGATAGAACCATACTCGCTCTATGATATAGTCAATGATATATTAAAAATTGCAGATCTTTTACACCTTGATAAATTTATCCTGGGTGGAATGTCCATGGGAGGATATATATCATTACGCTTTGCATTGTCACACCCAGAGCGTCTGGCAGGGTTAATACTGATTGCAACACAGGCTGAACAAGATCCTCCCGACATCGCATCCAATTATATTGAACTATGCAATGGTTAGCAGGTTCCAACCATAAAAGAGAATATCATTTCGTCTTTATTGCCAATATTTTTCGGTAATAATAAGCCTGAAGCCGAAAAATGGCGAGAGATATGGCTGCAGCATAAATCTGAAAATATTAAATTAGCTATGAATGCAATGCTCGAGCGCGACAACATCTCACATAAAATACATAACATAGATACCCCAACATTGATTATTCATGGTTCCAGTGATTCTGGCATCCCCCTGGAGAAAGCCATGAAAATGCAAAAAATGATTAATCATTCTAAACTTGAAGTTATACCCGACGCTCATCATGCACTAAATATCACTCACGCAAATGAGGTAAACCGCATAATTAATGACTGGTTGACTGAAACCACCTATAGCAACCATTCTCAACATATCTAAAAGATATTTTAGCTGTCTTACGCTCGCCAAATAATAGCGGGCGTAAATTGTTACTCAGGATGTACCAACGTGATCCACACTATAACTGATACGTTTTCCTGACGGTCAGCGCCCATTTTGAAAGTCAGTTTCCGAACATTTTGCATTCGTCTACGCCGTTTTTGCTGTGCTGTTGATCGCTGCACTTTTGAGGTGATCTTTTGTCGATAGTGTTTTCGTACAGGAGTTGACCGTACCCGTTATATCGGGCGTCCATGCCGTAATACACGGCTTCGCCCGGGGGCGTTTCCACATCGCTACTGATAATGGCGAGCACAGCTAGTCGTTTCAGGGCCACATCATTAACGCCTGATTAAATACTAAAGAGATGTCCGATGGAGAAACCATAATTGCATCTACTCGTCGTGAACTGCTTTCATCCGGCACGGTATCAAGGTATTTTATGCGCGCACGAAAAGTATCAGGTCTTTCCTTCTAAGGAACTCCGCCTACCCTTCACGAGTTGTGCAGTTTTTCTGCAAGACTCTAATGAGAAGCAGATAAGCGATAAGTTTACACCGCGCCTTCTCGGGCATGTGTCGGACACCATGACATCACCGTATCGTGATGACAAAAGCAGAGGGTGACAAAATTGAAATCAAATAATGATTTTATTTTGGCTGATAGTGACCTGTTTGTGGCAACAAATTGATAAGTGATGCTTTTTTATAAGGCCAACTTAGTATAAAAAAGCTGAACGTGAAACGCTAAAGACCATTAATATCAATGTGTTAAAATATATTTGGTCTAAAAAATAGACTGCATAATACTACAAAACACAACATATCTAGTAACTATGAATCAACTACTTAGATAGTATTAGTGACCTGAGACAGAGCATTAGCGCAAGGTGATTTTATGTCTTCTTGCGCTAATTTTTTGTCATAAAAACATGTGGCAGACTTTGTATATCTCTGCTTTGCCACGCCACACCATCATGCATTATGGCTATGCCTAAACAGAATCAATAAGAATAGAACATAAAAAATGACAACTCTACTAGACAATTAACTACAAAAATGATAGCAATTAGTTTATATAATATAAGACTTCCTATCAAAAGTTCATCCATATGAAGACAAGGAATTTATTATGCCAATCATAAAGAACTGCTTATCATCAATTAGTAACATATTACACAACGAAAAAACATCATATTCTCTAATAAAAACAGAGCAAACAGGAAAACTGTTAAACAGAAAAATAACCACCACTCCCACACCAGCGAAACTATTATCATATCGAAATGCAGATTCAATAAAAGAAAACTACATTACAGAAAAAGTTTTATCTATTTTCAATATAAAACGGAATTTCGTTGCTGTAAGAATCCAAAGTAATCAGTTTACTGATTTAAAAAACAAGACAATTCAGGGTCATAAAGACACTGTCGCAAAAGTCATAGACTGGTATAACCCACAAAAAAACGCATTTGGTATCATGATGGGCACACCAAGACGTTCTGCTGATATAGCAAAGGAAGAATCCAGAAACGCTCTAAATTTCATGATAATGGAAAAGGATACATTTAATGAAAAGATACTTAACAGCAATGCTAATTTACAAAAAAAATACGGCACAACAGAAAATAGTAGTTGGGTATCGGCTTCTGTTGGTTCTCTTCTGGACAAAGGAGCCAAAGTATATCCAGATATATCATGCTCTCTGAGACTGGGAGAACCATTCATTATTACACTTCCAGAAACAGTCAGGCTGGATGTTAATATCCACCCACTCAAAAAATGATCCTGAACGTTTTTATGCAGGCAAATGCGTCCACATCAAGGCTTCAACCTTGTGCTCTCCCCCTGTCACAGGATAAATTTGCCTGTAAAAATCAAACTCTCCCTGCTCATTACCAATACCAATCAGTTGAATGCAGTTGCCATCTACAATAAATTTTTCCGCTGACGTAACCAAAATAAAGGCTTCCGGATGTTCATTAGGAAAGGTGTTAGCAAGAGTACACTGAATATCCATCTCCAACAAAATCTCCTGATTATTAGCGTAAACTCATCGACGAAATCGTTACTATCCCCTGGGCACATATGTACCATTGAATACTACTGTTCTCCAGATTCTGATAATCCATGGCGAACAATAAGAACACTACAGCCGCTTTGCTGATTAGTTAGCCATAACGGTGAACTTTGCTGGATAGTTTGAGAAATATCATTTCGCCGGAGGCTTATACACTGATTACTCAAGCTTACAACTGCAGGTGCATCAAAGCGCTCCGGACTATCAGTATCACGCATAGCTGTAAACAGAATATAATCACTACCAGCCATATCATATTCCGTTTCTTTTAGTCTTAACAAGCCATCCTCTCTTGTAATATTAACTGTAATTAAAGATGTCTCATCATGATGGGCATAGCGCTGTGTATTAAGAATTAAATGCTCTTCCAGAAATTTTACAGGGTTACTACGTATTTCATTCATTATACACCGAAGCTCTGAACGATGCGGCACCAGAAAGTGCCCGGTATTTTGTGAAATAATACTACTTACCTTGATTGTTTTCTCTCCAGCTCATGAAAAATAACTCGCGTATTATATTGTTTTACCAACCACAGGCCCCGAATGCCTGTGGTGTTTTTATATAAATTATCGGAAGTTAATATTGTTTCATTTGAAACATCTTAACTATCTTTTATAATAAAGCTTCCCCTTTCAGGGTCATATTTACACTCTTCTGATTTAACAATCATTGATGGGGTTATTGGAGCTCGTGTCAGAGGGTGAACTGAACCGTCATTAACCACGCGAGAAATTGCATCAACATCAAATAAAGTGCATACTGCTGAACTATCTGAATTTTTGACAAATACCCCTTCTTCTGGTGTTTCCAGTATAATTGGGCATCGAGTTGCATCAGAGGGACACTGGAGGCTCTCTGTATCAACAGAAAACTTACATTGATATATTTTATCCTGAGGAGTCACTTGCGATTGTGCTTCACCTGCATCTGATCCTGAAAGAATACTTAACATTCTCTCGCCAAGAGCTTGAGGTCCACTATTAAACCCCACTAGCAATAAGTCAGTAAGTAATCCCCCGTTGTCACCGCTGGCCAGAAAGCGACCATCTGCCTGATCAAACACAATACTGACAGTTTCATTACCTAATCTAATTTCTCCGCGCCCATTGGCTGCAACTTGAGCACGAAGAACCTCCATTCCAAGGCTGAACGAAGATGAATTAATACCTGAGGTTAATGGCATAACAAAACTCCCTATTTTAATTTGAACTCCAGACTTAAATAGCTGTAACAAACATCGGCCTTATATGGCAACAC
>NZ_BBMY01000063.1 GCF_000759775.1 Escherichia albertii NBRC 107761 = DSM 17582 | reverse complement strand
CACCAACATGTTGGACAAATATCCCCCGTATTAAAATGGCCGATGGATAAAGTCTATTGGGTAATGCCTGTCAGTGGGGTTATTCTGGTTTGGTATTCAGTAATGAATATTATCGACAACTATCGTAAACGGAATTCTCATTAACGAGGGAAGTATGGACTTTGAATATATCTACCCCGTATTAATTCTATTTGGCAGTTTTGCCGTTATGCTGGCAATAGGTGTGCCAATCACTTTTTCTATTGGTCTTTCTTCACTGTTATCTATTATTACTGCTCTACCCCCAGATGCCGCCATTTCTGTTATTTCACAAAAGATGACCGTAGGTCTGGACGGTTTTACGCTATTAGCTATTCCCTTTTTCGTGTTAGCCGGAAACATTATGAATACCGGCGGCATCGCCCGACGACTGGTTCATCTGGCGCAGGCGCTGGTTGGTCGTCTTCCCGGTTCGCTGGCTCATTGTAATATCCTTGCGAATACTCTGTTTGGAGCGATTTCAGGTTCGGCCGTTGCGTCAGCAGCCGCGGTAGGCGGGATTATGTCGCCACTACAGGAAAAAGAGGGCTATGATCCGGCGTTCTCTGCGGCAGTGAATATTGCCTCTGCTCCCATTGGCCTGATGATCCCGCCGAGCAATGTGTTGATTGTCTATTCGCTTGCCAGCGGGGGGACTTCTGTTGCCGCGCTATTCTTAGCCGGATATCTACCGGGTATTCTCACCGCAATTGCTTTAATGTTTGTAGCGGCACTTTATGCACGACGTAACCATTATCCAGTGGCTGAGCGGATAAGTTTTCGTCAGTTTTTACAGGTATTTCGCGAATCAATTCCCAGCCTGATGCTTATTTTTATCATTATCGGCGGTATTATTGCGGGGATCTTTACACCTACGGAGGCGTCTGCCATTGCGGTAATTTATAGCTTACTGCTGGCGATGATTTATAGAGAAATTACCCTTAAGAAACTCAATGACATTCTGTTAGATTCTGTGGTAACCAGCTCAATCGTATTACTATTGGTAGGATGTTCGATGGGAATGTCATGGGCCATGACCAATGCAGATGTTCCTGAGTTAATCAATGAGCTCATTACCCGCGTTTCGGATAACAAATGGGTTATTCTGTTTATTATTAATATCATTCTGTTGATCGTCGGTACTTTTATGGATATCACGCCAGCAATTCTGATATTTACGCCCATTTTCCTGCCGATCGCTCAACATCTGGGTATAGACCCTATTCACTTTGGCATCATTATGGTTTTCAACTTAACCATTGGCCTTTGTACACCGCCAGTCGGCACTATCTTATTTGTGGGGTGCAGTATTGGCAAGGTCAGTATCGACAGGGCAATAAAACCATTGCTACCGATGTTTCTGGCTTTGTTTGTAGTGATGGCAATTATTTGCTATTTCCCACAGATTAGCTTGATGCTACCAGGGCTATTTTCGAACTGACAGACAGACGGGCCTAAAGTATTCAGGTCCGTCTGCTTACTTCGCGGCACACAGCGAGGATTGCATGTAACGTAATTGATTCACCGGCAGTACTGATTCTTTCGCCTGAAGACTTTGTTCAATTGCGGTACAGAATTGCACCTGGCTCATTCCGGCAGCCAAAAAATCATCTGGCGTCATGCCATCCTTGATGCAATTCATTACTTCTTCCGCCCCCGGAGGCGTATTTTTTGCCAGCATATCCTTTAGAATCAATACGAAGGTGCCATGATCGTCCTCGTATTTTTGTCGCCAGGTCGCCAGTAATAGTGGCTTCGTACGTTCCTGATGTTGAATAAACCGTTGCCAGTCAATTAGATTAGCGTCAATCAGTGCCTGTATTACAGTAATATTCCCAAAACGCACAATGTAAGCCAGCACCGTTCTGCCGCTATTATCCTTCGATTGCAGCAGCGTTGGATACGCCTTTACCTCTTGAACCAGTTCTGTCGTCATGGGAATTACGGACATTGCCTCCAGGCGTAAAACAGGCGTGGGCGGCGGCTGTATCTGCCAGAAAGTTTTCAGCGTTGCACTGTCATAAGAATCAATAACATTGGCATACACTTCCTCGCTCAATAATTCCGGCATCAGAGACAGCAATGTCAGGCTTATTTTGCGTGCGGAAACAAGCTGACGAGCAATATCTTCATCGCTATAGCGAACAGGAACGCGTATCCCCCTGTACATCTCCAGTAATGGATTGTCTTCTCGAATAATTTCACGGTATTTCTGCGCTTGTTGGGAATCCCCTTGCAGAAAACGACTGAATGCTCGGATTGCGCGCGCATTGTAGTGCTCCAGCGCCAGAGAAAAAAATGAGCGGGTAAAATACTTTTCATCGTCAATGGAAGGAATGGTAAACGGTGAGATCCGATCTGACAGGTAACGAAAGACCTTTTCGGATGTTTCATTCTCTGGGGACTTCAACGCTACCAGCAACATCTGTTCCAGCCGTCGAGTATCACGAATCCTGTCCAGTGTGCGGAAGTTTTCCTGTTCCGCCTCGACCAACTGACGTAGTTGTTGGTGATTAAACCAGGCTGTAGTTAACATGGGCTCTGCCTGCCAAAAGAGCAACAACAAGCAAATAGTATGGCAAATACATGTCCATACGAGGGAACGCTGTCTCCATTTATTTATCAGTATTATTAATATTAGACAGGGGAATAATATCCACACCGAATTAAACAAAAACCAAAACGCAACAGAAGATAACGCCAGTAAATACAACCCAGTCGGCAGCAAAAACACCATCGCCAGCTGCGATAATATCCCCCACATTCCTGTTTTTCGCCATCCCGAACGACTAAAGGAAAGGACGAGGACAATAAACAGCAATAACAGATATCCCCCCACCATAAGTAGTGTCAGGAAAAAATGGTGAAGCGCTTCATCGTCACGCATAAATTAATCCCTTAATTTGCATTGCTGATTTATCTTTTCATGCGTCGCGTTCCAATTAGCGGTATCAACATGAATAACACAAACAACTATTTTTGCGGAGCATCGCGTCAGTCGCAAATCCACACTATCAACATTAAATTTACCATTTACTGTTCCATTCGTTGGTGCAAATGGGAAATCTGTTTTCCTTCCCATCCTTCAAGGATTGCTCTTTGTAGTGAATTGACGGGCTCCATACATCCCCAAAGAATAACAAAAATGATATGACACAATAGCCAAATATATTTAAGATGCCGCCCCCCAATAACCGCAACCAGCAATGCGGGAAATTGGCTTATCAGCGCGAAGGTGATAATCATCCCCAGATAATCTACCTGTTCCAGCCAATAAAAGAGAAAAGCTGCGGCAGAGACAACCGCTGTTTGGGGCAGTATGACCCACAACCAAACCGCACGAGCACGTGGGCTATGGAGTGCCAATGTAATCAGCAGCAATGCGCAGATGTCTGCTAATGCCAAAGGCCATAGCCAAAGACCAATTGCAAATTCTCGTCCCATTGAAGTCTCTGCCATGAAAGATAATACCGGGACAATAGCGCGTTATCATTGCGCAAACAGCACCCGAAATTCTGAAACGGCTGCAACCTCAAGCGGATTTGTGAGACACAGGACGTGTCATATGAAAAATATTGCTGTGCAGAACTCCCCAGACAATGCTGAGAATGAAAAAAGGGGCGCAATGCCCCTCATTAAATCTTGCTGCTTCGGCGAATTAATCACTATTAACATCAGTGTATAGCTGATCTATGTAATCAATTTCTCCATGGACCTTCCCGGAGCCTCCCTCAATCCAGACAGGAGAATTCGTCCGTTATGGCACCGGGTTTACCAGCAACTGCCCAATCGAACCGCGATCCGCCATTTCCAGCGTCTGGCTACCAAAGTAGAACGGGAAATGCGCCCAGGAAGGCTGACCGTAATAGACCAATAGTTCTACCTGTCCATCGACCCAAACGGTGTCTTTCCAGCCTCTGTCTTCCGGGAATGACATCGCGCCGTTCACATTGCGGATCAGGAACATCACGCCTTCAATATGGAACGCTTGCGGTTCGTCTGCGCGCACCGTCCATCGTTCCCACGTTCCCTGCTGGGCGGCTATATCAATGCGGTTAACATCCCATAGCTGTCCATTAATGCCGGGATCATCGCTGAGGCTAATATCACGGCTACGAATCGGCGAACCCGTCATAATTTCAGTTGGCAACAGGCGCATCGGCAGGCTATCAGTCACCAGCGGCAGAAGCCCGGTCGGGCGCAGTGTAAGCACTAACGTAGAAACCAGAATGCTGGATGGCTCAAAGAAACCGCGAATACGATCAACAATACTCGCCGCCTCACCGCAGGTGATCGACACTTCATCACCGTTGCTCATATCCACCAAAACTTCACGGCGTTCTCCCGGAGCCAGCGAAAGTTGTTTTACCGACACCGGCGCAAGCAGGAATCCCTGATCGCCAGAAATCACGTGCAACGGGCGTCCGTCACTCATCTGCAATTGGTAACGACGTGAGTTCGAAGCATTCAACAAACGCAGACGTACCCAGCCGCGCGACACTTCGACGTACGGACTTTGTACGCCATTGACCAGCAGCGTATCACCAACAAAGCCGCCGCTTCCCGGTTCGTTGTATTCCGGTGTACCAAAGTTATCCAGACGTTTATCCTGGATAATTACGGGAAAATCATCCACACCATAATGATTGGGAATCGGCAGTGATTTACTGACTTCATCTTCCACCAACCACATCCCGGCAAGACCGTTATAGACCTGCTGGGCGGTACGGTTTGGCGTATTGGCGTGATACCACAAGGTCGCTGCATTCTGACGAATCGGCAGCACTGGCGCCCAGTCAGCATTCGGCGACATCATGCGTGCCGGGCCACCCATCAACGGACCGGGCACCTGTAGCCCAGCCACGGTCATTGAGACATTTTCTGTCAATCGGTTGCTGTAAATCAGCTTAACATCATCGCCCTTCCAGACGCGGATAGTCGGCCCAAGATAACGACCATTGATACCCCAGACCGGCGCGCGCGTTCCTGGCGTAAATGACCAGTGCGCGCGCTGTACTGTCATAAACAGCGGTTGCCCACGGCGAGATTCAAGCAGCGGCGGAACGGGCAGAGGTTGCTGTTGACCGGCTGCGCTTGCCTTCAGGGGGACAGCTCCTGCACACAATGCAATCCCCGATGCCTGAATGAACTGACGCCGACTGAGTGACATATTTGCTCCATGTAAAACTGGCTAAAGTAATACCGTGCAGGAAAATATTCCCGCAAAAACAGATTGCCGACTTAAACTTTTCCGGCGGCTTCGCGCTCTGCGACTTCTTTATCGAGCTCGGCGATTTTTTGTTCCATTATCGAACGACAATGGGCAGCCAGCTCGCGAACTTGATCTTTGCCATATTGACTAACGTCAATTGGCGGCAGCATTTCTACGATCACTAAACCATTATTCAAGCGGTTAAGATTAATCTTATTCGAAGTTGTGGAAACACACACGGGAATAATAGGAACACCTGCCGCAATTGCCGCATGAAATGCCCCTGTTTTAAATGGCAGCAAGCCACGACCACGGCTACGCGTTCCTTCCGGGAACATCCAGATGGAAATGCGGCTTTTTTTGAAGTGATTTACAACTTCCGCGATGGTGCCGTGAGCTTTAGTACGATTGTTTCTGTCGATCAATAAGTTACCGGTTAACCAGTACAACTGCCCGAAGAAGGGGATCCACAACAAACTCTTTTTACCTACCGTCACTGTCGGCGGCTGTACAATGTTTGATGCCGTCACCATGTCGAAATTGTTCTGGTGGTTAGCAATATAGATAGCATTACCATAGCTTTCAGCATCTGCAGGTTTACGGCACTCAACTTTCAGGCCAAAAAGCGGCGCAAGACGACCAAACATATGCCCAAAAGTAGCCACATGCTTCGGATTACGTGGGCTGAAAAGGCAATAAATAGAGCCGAATACACAGACTAAGATGCTGTAAATCACGGTAATAATCAGACGAAAAATATATAGCATAACACCCTCTAAAGGTCTGAGAGACTGGCATTGTACGTCACCTGAAGTCAGGTTAGGGCATTGTTAAAGGCCGCTCTCCGTAAAAGCGTATTGTTAATCGCAATACATGAATAAACAACGGGTTCAGGGGAATTTTTATCGTTTCTACGGACTCAACGCGGTGCCGGATGGTAGCATCAATGCCTCATCCGGCGTACCTTGCAGGCTGGAGGAGGCAATGCCCCTCCGGCATTTTACTCTTCGCTGTCGCCATTACCGGCGCGTCGCGGAGAGTCAATCTCGACACGATCAATACGCTGTAAACCGCGCATTAATGTCCCGCGACGCCCACGCTCGCCTGTGACCTTTTGCAACTCTTCCGGGCGCAATTTAATTTTGCGTTTCCCGACATGAATGGTCAGCGTACTTTGTAGCGGTAGAACATACAGCTGCGCCAGTCCATCTTCTCCACGTGCGGCTTCAGCCGACGGAATATTGATGATCTTGTTGCCTTTACCCTTCGACAACTGCGGCAGGTCGCTTACCGGGAACATCAACATTCGGCCCGCCTGAGTGATTGCCAACAGCATATCAGAGGCATCTTCAATCACCACCGGCGGCATGACATGTGCATTTTCCGGCAAAGTAATCAATGCTTTACCTGCACGGTTACGGGCCACCAAATCATTAAAAGTACAGACAAAACCATAACCAGCATCGGAAGCCATCAACAGTTTCTGATCATCACTTTCCATCAACATATGGTCAACGGTGGCGCCTGGCGGCAGCGTCAGTTTACCCGTGAGCGGTTCACCCTGACCACGCGCGGAAGGTAGCGTAATCGGGTCGATGGCGTAACTACGTCCGGTGGAGTCAACAAACACCACCGGCTGGTTGCTTTTGCCTTTTACCGCTGCTTTAAAGCTATCACCCGCTTTGTAGTTCAAACCTGGCGCATCGATATCGTGGCCTTTGGCGCTACGTACCCACCCCATCTGCGACAGCACAATGGTAACGGGTTCTGACGGCAGCATGTCGTGCTCGCTCATCGCTTTCGCTTCTTCGCGTTCCTGCAACGGCGAGCGGCGCTCATCGCCATAAGCTTGCGCATCGGCCTGCAACTCTTTCTTCAGCAGATTATTCATCTTGCGCTCGGAAGCCAGAATGCTCTGCAACTGGTCGCGCTCTTTTTCCAGTTCGTTCTGCTCACCGCGAATCTTCATCTCTTCCAGTTTGGCGAGGTGACGCAGTTTTAGTTCGAGGATTGCTTCTGCCTGAGTTTCCGTAATACCAAAACGCGACATCAACTTCGGTTTCGGCTCATCTTCACTACGAATGATCTCAATCACTTCGTCGATGTTGAGAAACGCCACCAGCAAACCTTCCAGGATATGCAGGCGCTTGAGGACTTTCTCCAGACGATAGTTCAGACGGCGGCGCACAGTATCACGGCGGAACACCAGCCATTCGGAGAGGATTTCCAGCAGGTTTTTCACCGCCGGACGACCATCCAGGCCGATCATATTGAGGTTAATGCGATAGCTCTTTTCCAGATCGGTGGTGGCGAAGAGATGATTCATCACCTGATCCATATCCACACGATTAGAACGCGGCACAATCACCAGACGAATCGGGTTCTCGTGATCGGATTCGTCGCGCAGATCGTCAACCATCGGCAGTTTTTTGTTGCGCATTTGTGCAGCAATTTGCTCAAGCACACGTGCGCCGGAAACCTGATGCGGTAAAGCACTGATGACCACCGCACCATCTTCTTTCTTCCACACCGCGCGCATACGCACAGAACCACGACCATTTTCGTAGATTTTACGGATCTCGGCGCGGGAGGTGATGATTTCCGCTTCAGTCGGATAATCCGGCCCCTGCACGATATCCAGTAACTGGTCGAGCGTGGTTTTCGGCTCGTCGATTAAGGCGATTGCCGCCTGTGCCACTTCGCGCAGGTTATGTGGCGGGATGTCCGTTGCCATGCCAACGGCAATACCGGTGGTGCCATTAAGCAAAATGTTCGGCAGGCGGGCAGGCAGCATTTTCGGCTCCTGCAAGGTGCCGTCGAAGTTTGGCACCCAGTCAGCCGTCCCCTGCCCCAACTCGCTCAATAGCAGCTCGGAATATTTCGACAACCGGGATTCGGTGTAACGCATCGCCGCGAACGATTTCGGATCGTCCGGCGCCCCCCAGTTACCCTGACCATCAACCAGCGGATAACGGTAAGAAAACGGCTGCGCCATTAATACCATCGCTTCATAACAGGCGCTATCGCCATGCGGATGGTATTTACCCAACACGTCACCCACGGTACGGGCCGATTTTTTAAATTTGGCGCTGGCATTCAGACCCAGTTCAGACATCGCATACACAATGCGGCGCTGAACGGGTTTCAGGCCATCACCAATAAACGGCAACGCGCGGTCCATGATGACGTACATGGAGTAGTTTAAGTAGGCGTTTTCCGTAAATTCATGTAGCGCAAGGCGCTCTGCCATATCGCTCATTAATTCTGATTCCTCAACTTATTCGCCAGCCTTCAAAGGGGCAATATTGCCGGAGATACTACATTATCTGCCGCGTCGAGTCACAGGAGATCAGCGTGAATAGCGCCGTCGGACGCGTTCCGACGGCGATAAAGGCATCAATGTGCCTTGATATACAACTCTTTGCTGTAAACATAATCCTGGGGATTATGCAGTGGGAAACCGCCAACGTAAGGTTTAAGCAGTTTGATGAGCGGCTGATAATAGACAGGAATGAGCGGTGCTTGTTGATTAATGATGACCTCAGCCTGCTGATACAGCGCATTACGCGTTGTAGCATCCGTCGTTTGTGCCGCCTGGTTTAGTAAGGCGTCGTACTGTACGTTTTTCCAATGGCCGACATTTTCTTCGCTATCGCTCTTAAGCGTGTTCAGAAAGGTAGATGCATCATTGTACGTCGCATCCCACGACTGCCGCGATAGCATGAAATCGCCGCTACGCCGGGCATCAAGATAGGTTTTCCACTCCATCGTACGCAGCGTCACCTGCGCGCCAAGCCATTTTTTCCATTCAGAAGACAAGGCAATCGCCGTTTTTTCATGCAGATCGTACTTGTTATAGAACAGCTCAAAACGTAACGGATGAGAGGCATCGTATCCCGCTTGTTTCAGCAAGGCTTTTGCTGCCGCGACGCGCTCGCTCATCGGTTGTTGCAGTTCCCCGAACGTTGGCGCACGAAAACCTTCTACCTCTGGCGGCGTCAACGTCGTTGCAGGCGTTCGCAATCCAAGGATCTTCTGTGCAATTAACGGCCTGTCGACCGTAAGGTACAACGCCCGACGCACACGGACGTCATCAAACGGCGGTTTCTGAATGTTGAAATTGTAATATTCGCTGTTCAGACGCGGGATGATCCGCAGTTCGCCCGGGAGGGACTTTTCGATAGCGGGAATTTGCTGCGCCGGAACCCAGGTAAGATCGACCTCTCCCGCACGATAGCGGTTATAGCCGGTGACCGAATTATCCAGCGCCAGATACTCAACCTGTTGCAATACCGTATGTTGTGCATCACGGTAGTTTGGATTTTTACGTGCGGTAATTTTTTCGTTGACTACCCACTTATCAAGCACAAAGGCGCCGTTGTAAACCATATGTTCTGGCTTACTCCAGCTATCGCCATATTTTTCAACCACATAATGCGGAACCGGAAACAGCGTTGGCCAGGCCAGCATGGCGGTAAACCACGGCACAGGTTGCTCAAGCGTGACTTCCAGAGTGCGGTCATCTGTCGCTTTCACACCTAATGATGAAACTTTCGCTTTTCCCGCCACAATAGCGGCTGCATTTTGAATATGCGCCTGCGCCAGATATCCGGCAAAAGGGCTTGCCGTTTGCGGGTCAACCGCACGCTGCCAGCCGAGGACAAAATCCTGCGCCGTCAGAGGCTGACCATCAGACCACCGTAAGCCTTTACGTAAATGGAAGGTATAACGTTTGCCGCCATCTGACACATCCCAACGTTCGGCCTGCGCAGGCTGAACTTTTCCTTCGCCGTCCATCCATACCAGACCTTCAAACAGATCCAGCACAATCTGCGCGGCAGTATTCTCCTCAACCTTTTGTGGGTCGAGTGTGCCGGGGTCGCTATGGTTGTTGTAACGAAAAACTTGTTGCGGAGCGAGCAGTGTGTTGGCGGGAATGTCAGCAGCGTAGAGAGGAGCCGAACTTACCAGGCTGACCAGCCATAATAAATTTCGCGTATACATGGTATTCCTTACCGGAGAGATTATAAGCCCGACAACAATACGCCTGTGGCATTGTTTGCTCAAACGTATAGCGAGTGATTTGGCTCACACTCCAGTAAAAGATTCCCGTCACGCCAACGGCACATAAACATCCGTTTCCAGTCGCCGCTCTGTCATCCCTTCGGCAAGATTGGCGTAGTGAAACAGGATCGGCGCTTTACGCATTTTCTCGCCGCTTGCCGGAAGCCAGTGGCGAATGATGGCCCAAATAGTGTGAGAGATATTATCCAGCTCGCCAAAATGACGGGCGACAGCATAACGTCCACCAGTAAGTTCTCCATTACTCACGCCATAACGATTATCGGGAATCGGTTCGTTAACACTGCCGCAAATATCAAAACGAAATGCGTCTGGCTCAGTGGTAGCAGGATCGTCCCAGGCGACGCCAAATGTTTGACTTTGATTAACAGGAGAGAATCCGCTGTCTTTGCGCCACATGATGAATTTCGCCACACTGTAGTTGAGCAAATCCGGGCTACCGCGATGCGGCAACATCGCCACGCGGGTTGATGGGAAATCGATAACACTAACCTTCAAAGTCTGGTCTTTCATTTTGCCTCCCTGCGTAATTATTCCCGGGAACACGCCCCGGGAGAGATAATTATTATGGATTAACTTTGCGGATCTCTTTAACGTCAATCTCAACGGAGTTCCAGTCTTTATCGACTTCACCCTGAATCTCAACGGTATCTTTCGGCGTAACCGTCACACCTCTCCAGCGTTTGTGGTCGATATCCACATTGATGGTGCCGCTGGCATCTTTAAACAGATAGAGATCGTCAGAAATACGTTCAACAATATTTCCGCGCAGGGTTACCCAGGTATCGTCACGCATTGATTTTGCGCTTTCTACGGTCGTTACACTACCGTTCGGTCCCTGGAATCCACCTGCCTGACTCTGCGTTGCCGTTGGGCCAGAAAATCCCCCCTGCTCTGCTGCCATAACCGGTGCGCTGCACAGGGCCATTACTGCGATTGCTGCTGCAAATTTTTTCATGCTTATTACTCCCTTTCATGTCTGTTTCCGGGCATTTAACAAGATAGTCCTTAACAACTTCTTAAGGCAAAAAAAGAAAATTTAGTGCTGTACAGAGCCCGTTACAACACGGTTTACTGGCAGCAAATACGAATATCGCAGGGAATAAAAGATGCGAATTTTACTGATAGAAGATGACATGCTGATTGGCGACGGTATCAAAACGGGCCTGAGTAAGATGGGCTTTAGCGTCGACTGGTTTACAGAAGGTCGTCAGGGTAAAGAGGCGCTTTATAGCGCACCTTATGACGCGGTGATTCTGGATCTAACCTTACCAAGAATGGATGGTCGCGATATTTTGCGCGAGTGGCGGAATAAAGGCCAGCGTGAACCAGTACTGATCCTCACCGCGCGAGACGCGCTGGCCGAACGCGTGGAAGGTTTGCGTCTGGGAGCCGACGATTATCTGTGTAAACCTTTTGCGTTGATAGAAGTTGCCGCCAGACTGGAAGCTCTGATGCGTCGCACCAACGGCCTGGCCAGCAACGAGCTGCGCCACGGTAATGTAATGCTCGATCCGGGTAAACGAATCGCCACTCTGGCAGGCGAATCTTTAACACTCAAACCCAAAGAATTTGCCCTGCTGGAACTGCTAATGCGTAACGTCGGGCGGGTATTACCACGCAAACTCATCGAAGAAAAACTGTATACCTGGGACGAAGAAGTCACCAGTAATGCCGTCGAAGTACATGTGCATCATCTGCGACGCAAGCTCGGCAGCGACTTCATTCGTACCGTTCACGGTATTGGCTACACATTAGGTGAGAAATGAAATTTACCCAACGCCTTAGTCTGCGGGTCAGGCTGACGCTGATCTTTCTAATTTTGGCCTTGCTGACCTGGATTATCTCCAGTTTTGTTGCCTGGAAACAAACGACAGATAATGTCGATGAATTGTTCGATACTCAGCTTATGCTGTTTGCCAAACGGTTAAGTACGCTCGATCTTAACGAAATCCATGCAGCAGATCGTATGGCAAGAACACCGGATAAATTCAAACACGGCCATATAGATGACGACGCGCTGACTTTCGCCATCTTTACCCATGACGGCAAAATGGTCCTCAACGACGGTGATAACGGGGAGGACATTCCCTACAGCTATCAACGTGAAGGATTTACTAACGGGCAACTGGTGGGCGATAAAGATCCATGGCGCTTTATCTGGATGACCTCCCCTGATGGAAAATACCGTATTGTGGTTGGTCAGGAGTGGGAATACCGCGAAGATATGGCGCTGGCGATTGTCACCGGGCAACTGATTCCCTGGCTTGTCGCACTGCCCATTATGTTAATTATCATGATGGTACTACTGAGTCGCGAACTTTCACCGCTAAACAAACTGGCGCTGGCGCTACGTATGCGTGATCCCGACTCAGAAAAACCGCTTAACGCTACCGGCGTACCCAGCGAAGTACGTCCGCTGGTCGAGTCGCTGAATCAACTGTTCGCTCGTACGCATGCAATGATGGTTCGTGAGCGACGCTTTACCTCCGATGCGGCCCACGAACTGCGCAGTCCGTTAACGGCGCTGAAAGTACAAACCGAAGTTGCACAGCTTTCTGATGATGATCCGCAGGCGCTGAAAAAAGCCTTTGTGCAATTACACTCAGGGATTGATCGCGCGACCCGACTGGTTGATCAGCTGCTGACTCTGTCACGGCTTGACTCGCTGGATAATCTGCAGGATGTCGCGGAAATCCCGCTTGAAGACCTCCTGCAATCATCAGTGATGGATATTTACCACACAGCGCAACAGGCGAAAATTGACGTCCGGCTGACACTCAACGCACATGACATCAAACGTACCGGACAGCCGCTATTACTAAGTTTGCTGGTACGAAATCTGCTGGATAATGCCGTGCGCTACAGTCCACAAGGTAGCGTAGTGGATGTCACCCTGAATGCCGATAATTTCATCGTCAGAGACAACGGCCCCGGCGTGACGTCAGAGGCGCTGGCGCGAATTGGTGAACGTTTCTATCGTCCACCAGGACAAACCGCCACCGGCAGTGGGCTTGGGCTGTCGATTGTCCAACGAATCGCCAAATTACATGGCATGAATGTTGCGTTTGGGAACGCAGAACAAGGTGGATTTGAGGTAAAAGTGAGCTGGTAGCGGTAAGACTTTTGCTAAATTCGCAAAAGACTTTGCACATTTTGCTAATTTCACCGCACCACTCTGTGACGTACTATTGTCGGCAAACGTCTCTCCTTGAGGATAAAAAATGAGCAACATTCTGATTATCAACGGTGCGAAGAAATTCGCCCACTCCAATGGCCAACTGAACGACACCCTGACCGAAGTTGCGGATGGTACGCTGCGCAACCTCGGGCATGATGTCCGCATCGTTCGCGCCGACAGCGACTACGATGTAAAAGCCGAAGTTCAAAACTTTCTCTGGGCTGATGTGGTGATCTGGCAGATGCCAGGCTGGTGGATGGGTGCGCCGTGGACAGTGAAAAAATACATTGATGATGTGTTCACCGAAGGTCACGGAACGCTGTATGCCAGCGATGGACGTACTCGTAAAGATCCGTCGAAAAAATACGGTTTTGGCGGCCTGATACAGGGTAAAAAATATATGCTGTCCCTGACCTGGAACGCACCAATGGAAGCTTTCACCGAAAAAGATCAGTTCTTCCACGGCGTTGGCGTTGACGGTGTGTATCTGCCGTTCCATAAAGCAAACCAATTCCTCGGTATGGAACCGCTGCCGACATTTATCGCTAATGACGTGATAAAAATGCCTGATGTTCCCCGCTATACTGAAGAATATCGCAAGCATCTTGTGGAAATTTTTGGTTAACTAGAGCTCTGGCTTTAGAAGGAGTTAACCATGATTACAGTAATCGCAGAAATCCGTACTCGTCCTGGTCAACATCACCGTCAGGCAGTATTGGATCAGTTTGCTAAAATCGTTCCAACTGTACTGAAAGAAGAAGGTTGCCACGGCTATGCGCCGATGGTGGATTGCGCTGCTGGCGTGAGTTTCCAGTCTATGGCGCCAGATTCTATTGTGATGATTGAGCAGTGGGAAAGCATCGCGCACCTTGAAGCGCATCTACAAACCCCGCACATGAAAGCATACAGCGAAGCCGTAAAAGGCGACGTGCTGGAGGTGAATATTCGCATCCTGCAGCCGGGGATTTAACCCTGCCTTGTTTGCCCGGCCATCCTGACCGGGCAATGTTCTTTCTTTTAAACCTCAATCTCCGCCATGTCGCCTTTCTCTTGCAACCAGTTCCGGCGATCTTCCGCACGTTTTTTCGCCAGCAGCATATCCATTACCGCATCAGTACGCTGATCGTCTTCATCGCTGATAGTTAACTGCACCAGGCGGCGAGTGTTCGGATCAAGCGTTGTCTCACGCAATTGCATCGGGTTCATTTCACCCAGACCTTTAAAACGCTGGACATTTGGCTTGCCTTTTTTGCGTTTTAATTGCTCGAGCACACCCTCTTTTTCTTCTTCCGTCAGGGCGTAATAAACTTCCTTGCCCAGATCGATTCGATACAACGGTGGCAGAGCGACGTAAACGTGACCGTGTTTCACCAGCGTGCGGAAGTGTTTTACAAACAGCGCACAGAGCAGCGTGGCAATGTGCAGGCCATCAGAGTCCGCATCCGCCAAAATACAGATCTTGCCGTAACGCAACTGGCTAAGATCGTCGCTGTCAGGATCGATACCGATCGCCACCGAAATATCGTGCACTTCCTGCGAGGCCAGCACTTCATCGGAAGAGACCTCCCAGGTGTTAAGGATCTTACCTTTCAGCGGCATGATCGCCTGATATTCCCGATCGCGCGCCTGCTTGGCGGATCCGCCTGCGGAGTCACCTTCCACGAGGAACAGTTCGGTACGGTTAAGATCCTGCGCGGTACAATCAGCCAGTTTGCCAGGCAACGCCGGACCACTGGTGAGTTTTTTACGTACAACTTTCTTCGCAGCGCGCATACGACGCTGGGCGCTGGCTATCGCCATTTCCGCCAGCAGTTCAGCCGCCTGAACGTTCTGGTTCAGCCACAGAGTGAACGCATCTTTCACCACGCCAGAAACAAATGCCGCACACTGACGAGAAGAGAGACGCTCTTTCGTCTGTCCTGCAAACTGCGGATCCTGCATTTTTACTGACAGCACATATGCGCAGCGATCCCAGATATCTTCTGCCGACAGCTTCACGCCGCGCGGCAGAATATTGCGGTATTCGCAAAATTCACGCATCGCATCCAGCAGGCCCTGACGCAGGCCGTTAACGTGCGTACCGCCCTGCATAGTAGGGATCAGGTTAACATAGCTTTCAGTCAGCAGTTCGCCACCTTCCGGCAACCACAGCAGCGCCCAGTCTACGGCCTCCGTTTCACCATTAAAATTACCGATAAACGGTTTTTCCGGCAGCGTCGGTAAGCCATTTACGGCCTCCGCCAGGTAATCGTTCAGGCCATCCTGATAGCACCAGCGTTGTTCGGTATTGTTGATCTCATCTTTAAAAGTGATCTCAACACCAGGACACAACACTGCTTTGGCTTTCAGCACATGTGTCAGGCGCGAAACAGAAAAGCGTGGACTGTCAAAGAAGGTTTCATCTGGCCAGAAGTGCACGCTGGTGCCGGTATTACGTTTACCGCAAGTACCGACAACCTGCAGATCCTGTACCTTTTCACCATTTTCAAAGGCAATGTTATAGATCTGACCATCGCGGCGCACATTGACTTCTACGCGTTTAGACAAAGCGTTAACTACCGAGATCCCTACGCCGTGCAAACCGCCAGAGAACTGGTAGTTTTTATTAGAGAATTTACCCCCTGCGTGAAGACGGCAAAGAATCAGTTCGACCGCCGGCACGCCCTCTTCCGGGTGAATATCAACAGGCATCCCGCGGCCATCATCAATCACTTCCAGCGACTGGTCAGCATGTAAAATAACGTCCACGCGTTTGGCGTGGCCGGCCAGTGCTTCATCCACACTGTTATCAATAACTTCTTGCCCCAAATGGTTAGGGCGAGTGGTATCGGTATACATCCCCGGGCGGCGGCGAACCGGCTCAAGCCCGGTGAGTACCTCAATGGCATCAGCGTTATAAGTTTGCGTCATGGTTTAAGTTAGCAATTCGAGTTGATCGTCAGAGATGGTGCAGACCAAGAAAATCGACGATCGGGTTGAAATAATCTTCGAAGCCCGTGAATGCGTGGTTGCCGCCTTCTATGACAGTCTGGCGGCAGGAAGCGTAATACGCTACCGCCTGACGGTAATCCAGCACTTCATCTCCCGTCTGTTGCAGCAACCAAATCAAATCCGGCGCTTCCAGCGGGTCAATCTGCATGACTTTAAGATCGTAAATATGGCGTGACTCTAGCACATATTGCTGCCCGGTGTAGGGGTTCTCGTTCTGACCGAGATAGTCCGTCAGCAGCTCAAACGGGCGGACTGCCGGGTTAACCACCACAGCCGGCAGCATAAAACATTGCGACAACCAGGTAGCGTAATAGCCGCCCAGTGACGAACCGACAATACCCAACGAATCACCGCCATGCTCAAGAACGATTGACTCCAGCAGTTCTGCCGCATCGGAAGGATACGGCGGTAACTGCGGAATAATCATCTCAACGTCAGGGTGATGTTCCGCCAGCCAGTTTTTTAACAAACTCGCTTTCGCTGAACGCGGCGAGCTGTTGAAACCGTGTAAATAGAGTAGCGTAAACATCAGTAGCCTTCTGAAGCGGTATCAGGTTGAAAACGGGTATCCGCCAGACGATGCACTTCGGTAGTCAGCGTGCCATCGGCATGTAATTCCAGCGTACGCCAGCCTGGCGCGATGGTGTCCAGGGTGAAGTTGGAACAGTGCGGTTTAAACTGCACGCAGGTCGACGGCGTTGCCAGCAAACGACGACCATTCCAGTCGAGATCCAGTTCCTGATGGATATGTCCGCACAACAGATATTTGACGTGCGGAAACTTCGCCAGCACGTTGTCCAGTTCGCCTGCGTTACGCAAACTGTGTTGGTCAAGCCAGCGACAACCCGCAGGCAGCGGATGATGATGCAGTAACAGCAAGGTATGGCGTTCTGGCGCATCGGCCAGTTTACGTTCCAGCCACTCAAGCTGAAACTCGCTCAACTCGCCATGCGGCACGCCAAACACCTGGCTATCCAGCAACAAAATTTGCCACTGTTCACCGATAAACACGCGTTTCGCCGGAGAGATCCCCGCATCTTGTAACGCGCTATACATCGCAGGCTGGAAATCATGGTTGCCAGGCAACCAGACGCAAGGCGCACGAAAACTTGCGATGCCTTCCGCAAAATGCAGATAGGCCGCCGCCGTTTGATCCTGCGCTAAATCACCTGTTGCAACAATCAGGTCGAATTCGTGCTGGTGTGGGCGAATCGCCTCCAGCACCGCCTGGTAGCTTTCCCAAGTGTTTACCCCCAACAGGGCTTCGTGCTTTTGCGCAAACAGGTGAGTGTCGGTAATTTGTAAAATCCTGACTCTGGCCTCACCAGCCAGAGGAAGGGTTAACAGGCTTTCCAAATGGTGTCCTTAGGTTTCACGACGCTAATAAACCGGAATCGCCATCGCTCCATGTGCTAAACAGTATCGCAACCAGTCCGCTAAAAACTGGTTAATTTGATGCTTTTCGTCGCGTTGATGCAACTTTTTATTCGGATAATCATACCGCGCTTTAAAGCGAAAAATCTGCTGACTTGAACACACTTCAGCCACCATCGCATCATGATACAGACGCACTGTCATTGACGGAAGACTCCAGTAACTGATCGCCGGAGCAGTCTGTTCAATTGTCACCAGGGTAGTGTATCGGGTCGATTCCACAATCGTTAGCCGATATTGTGCGTTCGCCACCTGATAGCTTACAGTTTCGCCGGGTGCGTCATTGCGCGGCAACAAACGGCGCAATTGCGAAAAATTCATCTCGCACAGACGCATCATTTCAGGAAAGTCAGGTGTGTAACGCTTCATTTATGTCCACTCATTTTTTAACGCTTGATGATGCAACTGCAGCCATTGCAAAGCGATGACCGACGCTGCGTTGTCGATTTTCCCCTCTTCTACCCACTGGTATGCCTGTTCCCGGCTTACCACATGAACCCGAATATCTTCGTTTTCATCAGCCAGACCGTGGATCCCGTTTGCGGTCGTGGCATCCACTTCCCCCACCATAATTGATGAGCGCTCACTCGTGCCGCCTGGGCTTGCCAGGAAACTTAACACCGGTTTGGTCCGTTTGACTATCACTCCCGCCTCCTCAACCGCTTCCCGGCGGGCGACATCTTCCACACTTTCACCCTCTTCAATCATCCCGGCAACCATTTCCAGCAGCCAGGGCGTTTCGCTGGTGTCATACGCGGCAATCCGAATCTGCTCAATCAGCACAACTTCATCGTGCACAGGGTCAAAGGGTAGCAAGACTGCGGCGTGACCGCGCTCAAAAATTTCCCGCCGAACCTCATGACTCATTTGCCCGTTGAATAGACGATGACGAAACCTATAAAGATCTAATGAAAAAAAGCCGCGATAAAGTGTTTCTCGTGCAATAATTTCTACATCGTTTTTGCCAAATGTAACGGGCGGGTTGTCTGGCTTAAGCATGGTTAATACCCTGGCATTAAAAGTGAATAAAATGTGAATTTCAGCGACGTTTGACTGCCGTTTGAGCAGTCATGTGTTAAATTGAGGCACATTAACGCCCTATGGCACGTAACGCCAACCTTTTACGGTGGCGGCTTCTGCTAGAATCCGCAATAATTTTACAGTTTGATCAGCGCTAAATACTGCTTCACCACAAGGAATGCAAATGAAGAAATTGCTCCCCATTCTTATCGGCCTGAGCCTTTCTGGGTTCAGTACATTGAGCCAGGCCGAGAACCTGATGCAAGTTTATCAGCAAGCACGCCTTAGTAACCCGGAATTGCGTAAGTCTGCCGCCGATCGTGATGCTGCATTTGAAAAAATTAATGAAGCGCGTAGCCCATTACTGCCACAGTTAGGTTTAGGTGCAGATTACACCTATAGCAACGGCTACCGCGACGCGAACGGCATTAACTCTAACGCAACCAGCGCGTCACTACAGTTGACCCAATCCATCTTCGATATGTCGAAATGGCGTGCGCTGACCTTGCAGGAAAAAGCGGCCGGTATTCAGGACGTCACTTACCAGACCGATCAACAAGCCTTGATCCTCAACACCGCGACTGCGTATTTCAACGTGTTGAATGCTATTGACGTTCTTTCCTACACCCAGGCACAGAAAGAAGCGATCTACCGTCAGTTAGATCAAACGACCCAACGTTTTAACGTGGGTCTGGTTGCTATTACCGACGTACAGAACGCCCGCGCACAATACGATACCGTGCTGGCGAACGAAGTAACGGCTCGTAACAATCTCGATAACGCCGTTGAACAGTTACGTCAGATCACCGGTAATTACTACCCAAAACTGGCGGCCCTGAATGTCGAAAACTTTAAAACCGACAAACCTCAACCGGTTAACACACTGCTGAAAGAGGCCGAAAAACGCAACCTGACGCTATTGCAGGCGCGTTTGAGCCAGGATCTGGCACGCGAACAGATTCGCCAGGCGCAGGATGGTCACTTGCCGACGCTGAATTTAACCGCCTCTACCGGGATTTCTGATACCTCTTACAGTGGTTCAAAAACCCGCGGCGCAAACAGCGCTCAGTATGACGACAGTAATATGGGCCAGAACAAAGTCGGCCTGAGTTTCTCGCTGCCGATTTATCAGGGCGGGATGGTTAACTCGCAGGTGAAACAGGCGCAGTACAACTTTGTGGGCGCCAGTGAACAACTGGAAAGCGCGCATCGTAGCGTCGTGCAAACCGTACGTTCCTCCTTCAACAACATTAATGCATCTATCAGTAGCATTAACGCCTACAAACAAGCCGTGGTTTCCGCCCAAAGCTCTTTAGACGCGATGGAAGCGGGCTACTCGGTCGGTACGCGTACCATTGTTGACGTGCTGGATGCGACCACTACGCTGTACAACGCCAAGCAGGAACTGGCGAATGCCCGTTATAACTATCTGATTAACCAGTTGAATATTAAGTCAGCTCTGGGTACGTTGAACGAGCAGGATTTGCTGGCGCTGAACAATGCGCTGAGCAAACCGGTTTCCACTAACCCGGAAAACGTTGCGCCGCAAACACCGGAACAAAACGCTATTGCTGACGGCTATACTCCAGATAGTCCGGCGCCAGTCGTTCAACCAGCGTCAGTACGCACCAATACCAGCACCGGAAAAAATCCTTTCCGTAACTGATGATGATGACGGGGCTTCGGCCCCGTCTGAACGTAAGGCAACGTAAAGATACAGGTTATCTGCCGCATTCTTCCCCCTTCTCGCTTCAATTTCGACCAGCCATCCTCTATTCTGATGGGTATTTACCACTGGTCCCGGAAGACAAAAATGAAACGGACAAAATCCATACGCCACGCATCGTTCCGCAAAAACTGGAGCGCACGCCACCTGACGCCTGTCGCTCTCGCTGTCGCCACTGTTTTTATGCTGGCAGGCTGTGAAAAGAGCGATGAAACTGTTTCTCTGTATCAAAATGCTGATGATTGTTCAGCCGCAAATCCTGGCAAGAGCACAGAATGCACCACCGCGTATAACAATGCGTTGAAAGAAGCAGAACGTACCGCGCCAAAATACGCCACCCGTGAAGACTGCGTTGCCGAGTTTGGCGAAGGTCAGTGCCAGCAGGCGCCTGCTCAGGCAGGAATGGCGCCTGAAAATCAGGCGCAAGCCCAGCAATCCAGCGGTAGTTTCTGGATGCCGCTGATGGCAGGTTACATGATGGGGCGTCTGATGGGCGGCGGCGCGGGCTTTGCACAACAACCGCTGTTTACCTCGAAGAACCCAGCCAGCCCGGCTTACGGTAAATATACCGACGCGACCGGTAAAAACTATGGCGCAGCCCAACCTAGCCGCACCATGAGCGTACCAAAGACGGCAATGGCGCCGAAACCGGCGACCACTACCACTGTTACCCGCGGCGGCTTTGGTGAATCCGTTGCTAAACAAAGCGCCATGCAGCGTAGCGCAACAGGCACTTCATCACGTTCAATGGGTGGCTGATACCGATGGAAAGAGTCAGTATTACCGAGCGCCCGGACTGGCGCGAAAAAGCCCACGAATACGGTTTCAATTTTCACACTATGTATGGCGAGCCTTACTGGTGTGAAGATGCTTACTACAAGCTCACTCTCGCCCAGGTTGAAAAGCTGGAAGAAGTCACCGCCGAACTGCACCAGATGTGCCTGAAAGTGGTAGAAAAAGTGATCGCCAGCGATGAGCTGATGACCAAATTCCGCATACCGAAACATACCTGGAGTTTTGTGCGTCAGTCCTGGCTGACTCACCAGCCATCGCTTTATTCGCGTCTTGATCTGGCGTGGGACGGCACAGGCGAACCTAAGCTTCTGGAAAATAACGCCGATACGCCAACTTCATTGTATGAAGCAGCGTTCTTTCAGTGGATCTGGCTGGAAGATCAGCTCAATGCCGGTAATTTGCCGGAAAACAGCGATCAATTTAACAGTCTACAAGAGAAGCTGATTGACCGTTTTGTGGAGCTGCGAGAGCAATACGGCTTCCAGTTACTGCATCTCACCTGCTGTCGGGATACGGAGGAAGATCGCGGCACCATTCAATATTTACAGGATTGCGCTAATGAAGCTGAAATCGCCACCGAGTTCCTGTACATCGACGATATCGGTTTAGGTGAAAAAGGTCAGTTTACGGATTTGCAGGATCAGGTGATTGCGAATCTGTTCAAGCTATATCCGTGGGAATTTATGCTGCGCGAAATGTTCTCCACCAAACTGGAAGATGCTGGCGTACGCTGGCTGGAACCGGCATGGAAGAGCATTATCTCCAACAAGGCGCTTCTGCCGCTATTGTGGGAGATGTTCCCGAATCACCCGAATCTGTTGCCGGCTTATTTTGCGGAGGACGATCATCCGCAAATGGAAAAATATGTTGTTAAACCGATCTTCTCACGTGAAGGCGCAAACGTGTCGATCATTGAGAACGGTAAAACCATTGAAGCGGCTGAAGGCCCATATGGCGAAGAAGGGATGATTGTTCAACAATTCCATCCGTTACCGAAATTTGGCGACAGCTATATGTTGATTGGCAGTTGGCTGGTAAACGATCAACCTGCCGGAATTGGCATTCGCGAAGACCGCGCGTTGATCACCCAGGATATGTCACGTTTTTATCCGCATATCTTTGTAGAGTAAATATACTGAACGTTGCCTGGCACATCCGGGCAACGCTACTTAACGTCCTCTATCTCTTCAATATATTCTACATATATCTCACTTATATTTAACATTACCCGTTCATTTTCTCTTTCTTTTTATTACCACAAAAAACTCGCCTGATTTTTTAATCTAACTCTATGATTTATCATAGAACAGATCTCAACACGAAAATAAAATTAGCCATTGTTGTATTAAATAAAAATGTCGCCACGATCACATTGCAGGACATTATTTATTGTTCGGAATATACAATCACCCTACTATCAAAAATAATAAAAAAGAACCACCAGCCATAAAACAAATATATTTAACCCTGTGTTATTTTCCTTTTCTGACGAATAAATGGCCCTATCTTATTCACCTAACAAATTATTAAGCGTCATCTTAACAGTAGATATTTATCAGTATTATATATTTTATTTATATAAGGAGATATATCCATGTTTGTTTCATATAGAAAAACGCTGGTTGCAGGGGCTGTGGCATTAACTCTGGGGTTCTCTGTCAGCAACGTCATGGCGGCAGGTTTTAAACCCGCGCCTCCTGCCGGGCAATTAGGCTCAATTGTTGTCGATCCTTACGGTAATGCACCGCTGACGGCAGTCGTGAATTTAGATAGTCACGTGATTTCTGACGTTAAAGTAACGGTTCACGGTAAGGGCGAAAAAGGTGTGCCTATTACTTATAAAGTGGGCCAGGAATCACTGAAAACTTACGATGGCGTGCCAATTTTTGGTCTTTATCAGAAGTTCGCCAACAAAGTGACGGTCGAATGGAAAGAAAACGGTAAAGCCATGAAGGATGATTACGTTGTGCAGACGTCATCCATCGTAAACCAATATATGGATAACCGCTCCATCTCCGATCTACAGCAGACCAAAGTCATTAAAGTCGCTCCCGGTTTTGAAGATCGCCTTTATCTGGTTAATACCCATACATTTACCGCGCAAGGTTCCGATCTCCACTGGCATGGCGAGAAAGATAAAAACGCCGGTATCCTTGATGCCGGTCCAGCGACTGGAGCGCTGGCTTTTGATATCGCGCCCTTTACCTTTATTGTCGATACCGAAGGAGAATACCGCTGGTGGCTGGATCAAGACACCTTCTATGACGGTCGTGACCGCAATATTAACAAACGTGGTTATCTGATGGGTATCCGCGAAACGCCACGCGGCACCTTTACTGCAGTTCAAGGCCAGCACTGGTACGAATTCGACATGTTAGGCCAGGTACTGGAAGATCATAAATTGCCGCGCGGATTCGCCGATGCGACCCATGAATCTATCGAGACGCCAAAAGGAACGGTGTTACTACGCGTAGGTAAGAGTAATTATCGCCGTGATGACGGTGTCCATGTCACCACTATTCGTGATCATATCCTCGAAGTGGATAAATCTGGTCGCGTTATTGATGTATGGGATCTAACGAAGATCCTCGATCCGAAACGTGATGCTCTTCTGGGCGCGCTGGATGCGGGCGCCGTTTGCGTTAACGTTGACCTTGCTCATGCCGGACAACAAGCAAAACTGGAACCGGATACTCCGTTTGGCGATGCATTAGGCGTCGGTCCAGGCCGTAACTGGGCGCATGTCAACTCCATCGCCTATGATGCAAAAGATGATTCGATCATTATCTCTTCTCGCCATCAGGGTGTATTTAAAATCGGCCGTGACAAACAGGTGAAATGGATCCTCGCCCCGTCCAAAGGATGGCAAAAACCACTGGCCAGTAAACTCCTGAAACCCGTTGACGCTAATGGCAAACCAATTAGCTGTAACGAAAATGGCGTATGTGAAAACTCTGATTTCGACTTTACCTACACGCAGCATACCGCCTGGCTTTCCAGCAAAGGGACGCTCACCATTTTTGATAACGGCGATGGTCGACATCTGGAACAACCTGCATTACCAACCATGAAATACTCTCGCTATGTGGAATATAAAATAGACGAGAAAAAAGGCACAGTTCAGCAAGTCTGGGAATACGGAAAAGAGCGCGGCTACGATTTCTATAGCCCAATTACCTCCATCATTGAATATCAGGCCGATCGTAACACCATGTTTGGCTTCGGTGGTTCTATTCATTTGTTCGATGTCGGTCAACCGACCGTCGGTAAGTTGAACGAAATCGATTACAAAACCAAAGAAGTGAAAGTGGAAATCGACGTGTTATCTGATAAACCCAACCAGACTCACTATCGCGCGCTGTTAGTTCGTCCACAAGAGATGTTCAAATAATTAAGAGGGAACAAGAATGTCAAAGTCAGGAATTACATCACTATTTAAAAGCGTACTATTAACAGCGACATTGGCTATTTCATTTACCGCCAGTGCATTCACTGAAGGCACTGATTATATGGTGCTGGAAAAACCTATTCCTAACGCGGATAAGACGCTGATTAAAGTTTTCAGCTATGCCTGTCCGTTCTGCTATAAATACGATAAAGCAGTTACCGGCCCGGTATCGGAAAAAGTGAAAGATGTCGTCGCTTTCACGCCTTTTCATCTGGAAACCAAAGGTGAATACGGCAAACAAGCGAGCGAAGTCTTTGCAGTATTAATCAACAAAGATAACGCGGCTGGTATTTCTCTGTTTGATGCAAACTCGCAGTTCAAAAAAGCCAAATTTGCCTATTACGCTGCTTATCACGACAAAAAAGAGCGCTGGTCTGATGGTAAAGATCCGGCTGCTTTTATCAAAACGGGTCTGGATGCTGCCGGGATGAGCCAGGCAGATTTTGAAACAGCACTCAAAGAACCTGCGGTGCAAGAAACACTGGAAAAATGGAAAGCAGCCTATGATGTCGCAAAAATTCAGGGCGTTCCGGCGTATGTTGTTAATGGCAAGTACTTGATTTACACCAAGAACATTAAATCCATTGACTCTATGGCAGAGCTTATCCATGAATTAGCGAGCAAGTAAACAGGGAGTCAGGCTATGGCTTTCATCAAGGGGATGTGGAAAAACCTTCGCTCTTCACCAGTGGAGACACTGGTAAGATGGCAAGAGCAGCGCTTTTTGTGGTTGCTGATGGCCGTAGCGATGGGTGCACTGATTATCCTGGCGCACTCTTTCTTCCAAATCTATCTCTACATGGCCCCATGTGAACAGTGCGTTTACATCCGTTTCGCCATGTTCGTGATGGTTATTGGAGGATTGATTGCGGCGATCAACCCGAAAAACATCGTCATGAAGTTGATCGGATGCGTTATGGCATTTTACGGCAGCATTATGGGACTCAGATTTTCGTTCAAACTGAACGATATCCACCATGCCGTACATAACCCGGATCCCGATTCATTGTTTGGTGTGCAGGGCTGCTCGACCGATCCAACGTTCCCCTTCAACTTACCGTTGGCACAGTGGGCGCCGGAGTGGTTCAAACCTACTGGCGATTGCGGCTACGATGCACCTATCGTTCCCGATGGCGTCTCGCTCAGCAGCACTCAACAGTGGTTTGTGGACCTGTATCAACAATCTGAAGGCTGGTATCTGCTGCCGCCGTGGCATTTTATGAACATGGCGCAAGCGTGTATGTTGGCTTTTGGAATGTGTCTGGTGCTGCTGGTCATTATGAGTGGCGCATGGGCGCTTAAAATCGTCAAAGGGTAACTCAGCAATACCCGAGGCCAGTCATTCTGGCTTCGGGTTATTTTATTAGCCTATCTGCACCGACAGCATACTTAAACTCCCCATCTCAATGCCATCAACAGGGACTGTTATCGATTCCCGACCATTCCATGCCCCTAAAATATAAAGCAGCGGCAGAAAATGTTCTGGCGTCGGATTCGACAAAGCGCCCCCATCATGGTCAAGATAATTGATTAATGGATGCTGCTCTATCGGGCCTTGCCACGCCAGGTTAGCTTTCACATATTCATTGAACGACATCGCCCACGGATATGGCGAACTATCGCCATGCCATTTGACTGTGCGCAGATTGTGCACAACGTTGCCGCTGGCGATCAACATGATTCCTTCGTCGCGCAACGCCGCCAGTTTACGCCCCATCTCAAAATGCCAGGCCGCAGGT
>NZ_BBMY01000064.1 GCF_000759775.1 Escherichia albertii NBRC 107761 = DSM 17582 | reverse complement strand
TCGCGATGGACGACGGTCTGCGTTTCGCAATCCGTGAAGGCGGTCGTACCGTTGGCGCGGGCGTTGTAGCTAAAGTTCTGGGCTAATTACTCGTTAATTAGTTTTGAATTGAAAAGGGCGCTTCGGCGCCCTTTTTGCTGTCCGTGATTTTATCTGGAAATATTTAGCCGTAATTTTTGCTCGCTTACTTCAGGGGTAAATAAAACTGTGCTATTGTAATTATAACCATTCTCATTTACACTTTGCGCATAATTTGCACGGGAGCAATCATGTACGTTTGTTTGTGTAATGGTGTAAGTGACAAAAAAATTCGCCAGGCAGTGCGTCAGTTTCATCCTCAATCCTTTCAACAATTACGCAAGTTTATTCCTGTTGGAAATCAATGTGGTAAGTGCATTCGTGCTGCACGTGAAGTAATGCAGGATGAGTTGTTGCAGATGCCCGAATTCAAAGAGAGCGCCTAAAGTTCCCGCTTATTTTTTGACATCCCGCTAGCCCCATCTACGCTCTAATAGTGGAAGCGGAGGGACTATAAAATGAAAGGCGATGTTAAAATCATAAATTATCTCAATAAACTATTGGGAAACGAGCTTGTCGCAATAAATCAGTATTTTCTTCATGCCCGAATGTTTAAAAACTGGGGCCTGATGCGTCTTAATGATGTCGAATACCATGAATCTATTGATGAGATGAAACACGCAGATAAATATATTGAGCGTATTTTGTTCTTAGAGGGGATCCCCAACTTACAGGATTTAGGCAAACTGGGGATTGGTGAAGATGTCGAAGAGATGCTGCAATCCGACCTGCGATTAGAGCTGGAAGGCGCTAAGGAGCTCCGTGAGGCTATTGCTTATGCTGACAGCGTCCATGATTATGTCAGCCGCGATATGATGATTGAGATCCTTGGCGATGAAGAAGGTCACATCGATTGGCTCGAAACTGAACTGGATCTGATAAGTAAAATTGGGCTGCAAAATTATCTGCAATCACAAATTAAAGTTTAAGACTAACTGTCTGTCAGCAAACTATCCCAGCCAACAACGAAACCCGCAGCCGCCAGAAATGGTCCAAAAGGCAGCGGGTTTTTTAATGATTCTTTTCCTCTTATGAGTACACCAAGAGCAACAGCCCCGCAAGCAAATGAGGCAGCAAGGAAAACCAGCCGCGGCAGGAATGTCCATGTATGCCAGGCACCCAGCGCGGCGAGAAACTTCACATCTCCATAACCTAATCCTTCTTTATGTCGCAGAGTGCGGTAACCCCAGTAAATAATAGCGAATGCGCCGTAGCCGATAATTGCCCCCCATAACGCATTGGCTAAATCGGCCGGGTGACAAATTTGATAAAACAGAAGCCCTGACCAGAGCAGCGGGCAGGTAAATCTGTCGGGCAACAAACCATGCTTTGCATCATAGAAGAAAAGCAGTGTCGATAAACAAATGTATAAGCTCAGAAAGGGAAGGGTAGTATCCATAAAACATCCTCTGTAATTGACGTATCACCTTCTAATAGCGTCAGATAATCATCAACAAAGGATTTACTGCTTTGTTAACCTCGTTCCAGCGAAAAATCCTGTCTTCACAATCTTACATATTGGGTGGAATACAGCTCGCAATCTGTTCATTGCGATTAATTTCTACGCGATGCTTGCGTCAGGCTCAGATTTACGTATAATGCGCGGGCTTGTCGTAGTTGACAGCAGGTTCAATCTGAACCTCAGTTAGCTGATTTTGGCTACCTAACAATGCCCCCAATCGGGGGGCTACGTAAGAACGGTTACACTCTCCCATCAATCGTAATGGGTCTGAGGAGTAATCATTTTCGTTTATAAAATAATTGGAGCTCTGGTCTCATGCAGAACCAAAGAATCCGTATCCGCCTGAAAGCGTTTGATCATCGTCTGATCGATCAAGCAACCGCGGAAATCGTCGAGACTGCCAAGCGCACTGGTGCGCAGGTCCGTGGTCCGATCCCGCTGCCGACACGCAAAGAGCGCTTCACTGTTCTGATCTCCCCGCACGTCAACAAAGACGCGCGCGATCAGTACGAAATTCGTACTCACTTGCGTCTGGTTGACATCGTTGAGCCAACCGAGAAAACCGTTGATGCTCTGATGCGTCTGGATCTGGCTGCCGGTGTAGACGTGCAGATCAGCCTGGGTTAATCAGGTCATTGAGCGATTGAGAGGTTGAAACAATGATTGGTTTAGTCGGTAAAAAAGTGGGTATGACCCGTATCTTCACAGAAGACGGCGTTTCTATCCCAGTAACCGTAATCGAAGTTGAAGCAAACCGCGTTACTCAGGTTAAAGACCTGGCTAACGATGGCTACCGTGCTATTCAGGTAACCACCGGTGCTAAAAAAGCTAACCGTGTGACCAAGCCTGAAGCTGGCCACTTCGCTAAAGCTGGCGTAGAAGCTGGTCGTGGTCTGTGGGAATTCCGCCTGGCTGAAGGCGAAGAGTTCACTGTAGGTCAGAGCATTAGCGTTGAACTGTTTGCTGACGTTAAAAAAGTTGATGTAACTGGCACCTCCAAAGGTAAAGGTTTCGCAGGTACCGTTAAGCGCTGGAACTTCCGTACCCAGGACGCTACTCACGGTAACTCCTTGTCTCACCGCGTACCGGGTTCTATCGGTCAGAACCAGACTCCGGGCAAAGTATTCAAAGGCAAGAAAATGGCAGGTCAGCTGGGTAACGAGCGTGTAACCGTTCAGAGCCTGGACGTAGTACGTGTTGACGCTGAGCGCAACCTGCTGCTGGTTAAAGGTGCAGTTCCGGGTGCTACCGGTAGCGACCTGATCGTTAAACCAGCTGTGAAGGCGTGAGGAGATAGCAATGGAATTAGTATTGAAAGACGCGCAGAGCGCGCTGACTGTTTCCGAAACTACCTTCGGTCGTGATTTCAACGAAGCGCTGGTTCACCAGGTTGTTGTTGCTTATGCAGCTGGTGCTCGTCAGGGCACTCGTGCTCAGAAGACTCGTGCTGAAGTAACTGGTTCCGGTAAAAAACCGTGGCGCCAGAAAGGTACCGGCCGTGCGCGTTCTGGTTCTATCAAGAGCCCGATCTGGCGTTCTGGTGGCGTGACCTTCGCTGCTCGTCCGCAGGACCACAGTCAAAAAGTTAACAAGAAGATGTACCGCGGCGCGCTGAAAAGCATTCTGTCCGAACTGGTACGTCAGGATCGTCTGATCGTTGTCGAGAAGTTCTCTGTAGAAGCACCGAAAACCAAGCTGCTGGCACAGAAACTGAAAGACATGGCTCTGGAAGATGTGCTGATCATCACCGGTGAGCTGGACGAGAACCTGTTCCTGGCTGCGCGCAACCTGCACAAGGTTGACGTACGCGATGCAACTGGTATCGACCCGGTTAGCCTGATCGCCTTCGACAAAGTCGTAATGACTGCTGATGCTGTTAAGCAAGTTGAGGAGATGCTGGCATGATTCGTGAAGAACGTCTGCTGAAGGTGCTGCGTGCACCGCACGTTTCTGAAAAAGCGTCTACTGCGATGGAAAAATCCAACACCATCGTACTCAAAGTTGCTAAAGACGCGACCAAAGCAGAAATCAAAGCTGCTGTGCAGAAACTGTTTGAAGTCGAAGTCGAAGTCGTTAACACCCTGGTAGTTAAAGGGAAAGTTAAACGTCACGGACAGCGTATCGGTCGTCGTAGCGACTGGAAAAAAGCTTACGTCACCCTGAAAGAAGGCCAGAATCTGGACTTCGTTGGCGGCGCTGAGTAAGTCGGAGGAGTAATACAATGGCAGTTGTTAAATGTAAACCGACATCTCCGGGTCGTCGCCACGTAGTTAAAGTGGTTAACCCTGAGCTGCACAAGGGCAAACCTTTTGCTCCGTTGCTGGAAAAAAACAGCAAATCCGGTGGTCGTAACAACAATGGCCGTATCACCACTCGTCATATCGGTGGTGGCCACAAGCAGGCTTACCGTATTGTTGATTTCAAACGCAACAAAGACGGTATCCCGGCAGTTGTTGAACGTCTTGAGTACGATCCGAACCGTTCCGCGAACATCGCGCTGGTTCTGTACAAAGACGGTGAACGCCGTTACATCTTGGCCCCTAAAGGCCTGAAAGCTGGCGACCAGATTCAGTCTGGCGTTGATGCTGCAATCAAACCAGGCAACACCCTGCCGATGCGCAACATCCCGGTTGGTTCTACCGTTCACAACGTAGAAATGAAACCAGGTAAAGGCGGTCAGCTGGCACGTTCTGCTGGTACTTACGTTCAGATCGTTGCTCGTGATGGTGCTTATGTCACCCTGCGTCTGCGTTCTGGTGAAATGCGTAAAGTCGAAGCAGACTGCCGTGCAACCCTGGGCGAAGTTGGCAATGCTGAGCATATGCTGCGCGTTCTGGGTAAAGCTGGTGCTGCACGCTGGCGTGGTGTTCGTCCGACCGTTCGCGGTACCGCGATGAACCCGGTAGACCACCCACATGGTGGTGGTGAAGGTCGTAACTTTGGTAAGCACCCGGTAACTCCGTGGGGCGTTCAGACCAAAGGTAAGAAGACCCGCAGCAACAAGCGTACTGATAAATTTATCGTACGTCGCCGTAGCAAATAATTTTAGAGGATAAGCCATGCCACGTTCTCTCAAGAAAGGTCCTTTTATTGACCTGCACTTGCTGAAGAAGGTAGAGAAAGCGGTGGAAAGCGGAGACAAGAAGCCCCTGCGCACTTGGTCCCGTCGTTCAACGATCTTTCCTAACATGATCGGTTTGACCATCGCTGTCCATAATGGTCGTCAGCACGTTCCGGTATTTGTAACCGACGAAATGGTCGGTCACAAACTGGGTGAATTCGCACCGACTCGTACTTATCGCGGCCACGCTGCTGATAAAAAAGCGAAGAAGAAATAAGGTAGGAGGAAGAGATGGAAACTATCGCTAAACATCGCCATGCTCGTTCTTCTGCTCAGAAGGTTCGCCTTGTTGCGGACCTGATTCGCGGTAAGAAAGTGTCGCAGGCTCTGGATATTCTGACCTACACCAATAAGAAAGCGGCTGTACTGGTCAAGAAAGTTCTGGAATCTGCCATTGCTAATGCTGAACACAACGATGGCGCTGACATTGACGATCTGAAAGTTACGAAAATTTTCGTAGACGAAGGCCCGAGCATGAAGCGCATTATGCCGCGTGCAAAAGGTCGTGCAGATCGCATCCTGAAGCGCACCAGCCACATTACTGTGGTTGTGTCCGATCGCTGAGACTCTGGAGACTAGCAATGGGTCAGAAAGTACATCCTAATGGTATTCGCCTGGGTATTGTAAAACCATGGAACTCTACCTGGTTTGCGAACACCAAAGAATTCGCTGACAACCTGGACAGCGATTTTAAAGTACGTCAGTACCTGACGAAGGAACTGGCTAAAGCGTCCGTATCTCGTATCGTTATCGAGCGTCCGGCTAAGAGCATCCGTGTAACTATTCACACTGCTCGCCCGGGTATCGTTATCGGTAAAAAAGGTGAAGACGTAGAAAAACTGCGTAAGGTCGTAGCGGACATCGCTGGCGTTCCTGCACAGATCAACATCGCCGAAGTTCGTAAGCCTGAACTGGACGCAAAACTGGTTGCTGACAGCATCACTTCTCAGCTGGAACGTCGTGTTATGTTCCGTCGTGCGATGAAGCGTGCTGTACAGAACGCAATGCGTCTGGGCGCTAAAGGTATCAAAGTTGAAGTTAGCGGCCGTCTGGGCGGCGCGGAAATCGCACGTACCGAATGGTACCGCGAAGGTCGCGTACCGCTGCACACTCTGCGTGCTGATATCGACTACAACACCTCTGAAGCGCACACCACTTACGGTGTAATCGGCGTTAAAGTGTGGATCTTCAAAGGCGAGATCCTGGGTGGTATGGCTGCTGTTGAACAACCGGAAAAACCGGCTGCTCAGCCTAAAAAGCAGCAGCGTAAAGGCCGTAAATAAGGAGCGTCGCTGATGTTACAACCAAAGCGTACAAAATTCCGTAAAATGCACAAAGGCCGTAACCGCGGTCTGGCGCAGGGTACGGATGTTAGCTTCGGCAGCTTCGGTCTGAAAGCTGTTGGCCGTGGTCGTCTGACTGCCCGTCAGATCGAAGCAGCACGTCGTGCTATGACCCGTGCAGTTAAGCGTCAAGGTAAGATCTGGATCCGTGTGTTCCCGGACAAACCGATCACTGAAAAGCCGCTGGCAGTGCGTATGGGTAAAGGTAAAGGTAACGTGGAGTATTGGGTTGCCTTGATTCAGCCGGGTAAAGTCCTGTATGAAATGGACGGTGTTCCGGAAGAGCTGGCCCGTGAAGCATTCAAGCTGGCAGCAGCGAAACTGCCGATTAAAACCACCTTTGTAACTAAGACGGTGATGTAATGAAAGCAAAAGAGCTGCGTGAGAAGAGCGTTGAAGAGCTGAACACCGAGCTGCTGAACCTGCTGCGTGAGCAGTTCAACCTGCGTATGCAGGCTGCAAGTGGCCAGCTGCAACAGTCTCACCTGTTGAAGCAAGTGCGTCGTGATGTCGCACGCGTTAAGACTTTACTGACTGAGAAGGCGGGTGCGTAATGACCGATAAAATCCGTACTCTGCAAGGTCGCGTTGTTAGCGACAAAATGGAGAAATCCATTGTTGTTGCTATCGAACGTTTTGTGAAACACCCGATCTACGGTAAATTCATCAAGCGTACGACCAAACTGCACGTACATGACGAGAACAACGAATGCGGTATCGGCGACGTGGTTGAAATCCGCGAATGCCGTCCGTTGTCCAAGACTAAATCCTGGACGCTGGTTCGCGTTGTAGAGAAAGCGGTTCTGTAATACAGTACACTCTCTCGATACGAATAAACGGCTCAGTAATGGGCCGTTTATTTTTTCTACCCATATCGCTGAAGCGGTGTTATAATGCCGCGCCCTCGATATGGGGCTTTTTAACGACCTGATTTTCGGGTCTCAGTAGTAGTTGACATTAGCGGAGCACTAAAATGATCCAAGAACAGACTATGCTGAACGTCGCCGACAACTCCGGTGCACGTCGCGTAATGTGTATCAAGGTTCTGGGTGGCTCGCACCGTCGCTACGCAGGCGTAGGCGACATCATCAAGATCACCATCAAAGAAGCAATTCCGCGTGGTAAGGTCAAAAAAGGTGATGTGCTGAAGGCGGTAGTGGTGCGCACCAAGAAGGGTGTTCGTCGCCCGGACGGTTCTGTCATTCGCTTCGATGGTAATGCTTGTGTTCTTCTGAACAACAACAGCGAGCAGCCTATCGGTACGCGTATTTTTGGGCCGGTAACTCGTGAGCTTCGTAGTGAGAAGTTCATGAAAATTATCTCTCTGGCACCAGAAGTACTCTAAGGAGCGAATCATGGCAGCGAAGATCCGTCGTGATGACGAAGTTATCGTGTTAACCGGTAAAGACAAAGGTAAGCGCGGTAAAGTTAAGAATGTCCTGTCTTCCGGCAAGGTCATTGTTGAAGGTATCAACCTGGTTAAGAAACACCAGAAGCCGGTTCCGGCTCTGAATCAACCGGGTGGCATCGTTGAAAAAGAAGCCGCTATTCAGGTTTCCAACGTAGCAATCTTCAATGCGGCAACCGGCAAGGCTGACCGTGTAGGCTTTAGATTCGAAGACGGTAAAAAAGTCCGTTTCTTCAAATCTAACGGCGAAACTATCAAGTAATTTGGAGTAGTACGATGGCGAAACTGCATGATTACTACAAAGACGAAGTAGTTAAAAAACTCATGACTGAGTTTAACTACAATTCTGTCATGCAAGTCCCTCGGGTCGAGAAGATCACCCTGAACATGGGTGTTGGTGAAGCGATCGCTGACAAAAAACTGCTGGATAACGCAGCAGCAGATCTGGCAGCAATCTCCGGTCAAAAACCGCTGATCACCAAAGCACGCAAATCCGTTGCAGGCTTCAAAATCCGTCAGGGCTATCCGATCGGCTGTAAAGTAACTCTGCGTGGCGAACGCATGTGGGAGTTCTTTGAGCGCCTGATCACTATTGCTGTACCGCGTATCCGTGACTTCCGTGGCTTGTCCGCTAAGTCTTTCGACGGTCGTGGTAACTACAGCATGGGTGTCCGTGAGCAGATCATCTTCCCAGAAATCGACTACGATAAAGTCGACCGCGTTCGTGGTTTGGATATTACCATTACCACTACTGCGAAATCTGATGAAGAAGGCCGTGCTCTGCTGGCTGCCTTTGACTTCCCGTTCCGCAAGTAAGGTAGGGTTACTAAATGGCTAAGCAATCAATGAAAGCACGCGAAGTAAAACGCGTAGCTTTAGCTGATAAATACTTCGCGAAACGCGCTGAACTGAAAGCGATCATCTCTGATGTGAACGCTTCCGACGAAGATCGTTGGAACGCTGTTCTCAAGCTGCAGACTCTGCCGCGTGATTCCAGCCCGTCTCGTCAGCGTAACCGCTGCCGTCAAACAGGTCGTCCGCATGGTTTCCTGCGGAAGTTCGGGTTGAGCCGTATTAAGGTCCGTGAAGCCGCTATGCGCGGTGAAATCCCGGGTCTGAAAAAGGCTAGCTGGTAATTGTCACCAATTGAATCACGGGAGTAAAGACAGATGAGCATGCAAGATCCGATCGCGGATATGCTGACCCGTATCCGTAACGGTCAGGCCGCGAACAAAGCTGCGGTCACCATGCCTTCCTCCAAGCTGAAAGTGGCAATCGCCAACGTGCTGAAGGAAGAAGGTTTTATTGAAGATTTTAAAGTTGAAGGCGACACCAAGCCTGAACTGGAACTGACTCTTAAGTATTTCCAGGGCAAAGCTGTTGTAGAAAGCATTCAGCGTGTCAGCCGCCCAGGTCTGCGCATCTATAAACGTAAAGATGAGCTGCCGAAAGTTATGGCGGGTCTGGGTATTGCAGTTGTTTCTACCTCTAAAGGTGTTATGACTGATCGTGCAGCGCGCCAGGCTGGTCTTGGTGGCGAAATTATCTGCTACGTAGCCTAATCGGAGGAAAAAATGTCTCGTGTTGCTAAAGCACCGGTCGTTATTCCTGCCGGCGTTGATGTAAAAATCAACGGTCAGGTTATTACGATCAAAGGTAAAAACGGCGAGCTGACTCGTACTCTCAACGATGCTGTTGAAGTTAAACATGCAGATAATACCTTGACCTTCGGTCCGCGTGATGGTTACGCAGACGGTTGGGCACAGGCTGGTACCGCGCGTGCCCTGCTGAACTCAATGGTTATCGGTGTTACCGAAGGCTTCACTAAGAAGCTGCAGCTGGTTGGTGTAGGTTATCGTGCAGCGGTTAAAGGCAATGTGATTAACCTGTCCCTGGGTTTCTCTCATCCTGTTGACCATCAGCTGCCTGCGGGTATCACTGCTGAATGTCCGACTCAGACTGAAATCGTGCTGAAAGGCGCTGATAAGCAGGTGATCGGCCAGGTTGCAGCGGATCTGCGCGCCTACCGTCGTCCTGAGCCTTATAAAGGCAAGGGTGTTCGTTACGCCGACGAAGTCGTGCGTACCAAAGAGGCTAAGAAGAAGTAAGGTAACACTATGGATAAGAAATCTGCTCGTATCCGTCGTGCGACCCGCGCACGCCGCAAGCTCCAGGAGCTGGGCGCAACTCGCCTGGTGGTACATCGTACCCCGCGTCACATTTACGCACAGGTAATTGCACCGAACGGTTCTGAAGTTCTGGTAGCCGCTTCTACTGTAGAAAAAGCTATCGCTGAACAACTGAAGTACACCGGTAACAAAGACGCGGCTGCAGCTGTGGGTAAAGCTGTCGCTGAACGCGCTCTGGAAAAAGGCATCAAAGATGTATCCTTTGACCGTTCCGGGTTCCAATATCATGGTCGTGTCCAGGCACTGGCAGATGCTGCCCGTGAAGCTGGCCTTCAGTTCTAAGGTAGAGGTGTAAGATGGCTCACATCGAAAAACAAGCTGGCGAACTGCAGGAAAAGCTGATCGCGGTAAACCGCGTATCTAAAACCGTTAAAGGTGGTCGTATTTTCTCCTTCACAGCTCTGACTGTAGTTGGCGATGGTAACGGTCGCGTTGGTTTTGGTTACGGTAAAGCGCGTGAAGTTCCAGCAGCGATCCAGAAAGCGATGGAAAAAGCCCGTCGCAATATGATTAACGTCGCGCTGAATAACGGCACTCTGCAGCACCCTGTTAAAGGTGTTCACACGGGTTCTCGCGTATTCATGCAGCCGGCTTCCGAAGGTACCGGTATCATCGCCGGCGGTGCAATGCGTGCCGTTCTGGAAGTCGCTGGGGTTCATAACGTTCTGGCTAAAGCATATGGTTCCACCAACCCGATCAACGTGGTTCGTGCAACTATTGATGGCCTGGAAAATATGAATTCTCCAGAAATGGTCGCTGCCAAGCGTGGTAAATCCGTTGAAGAAATTCTGGGGAAATAAACCATGGCAAAGACTATTAAAATTACTCAAACCCGCAGTGCAATCGGTCGTCTGCCGAAACATAAGGCAACGCTGCTTGGCCTGGGTCTGCGTCGTATTGGTCACACCGTAGAGCGCGAGGATACTCCTGCTATTCGCGGTATGATCAACGCGGTTTCCTTCATGGTTAAAGTTGAGGAGTAAGAGATGCGTTTAAATACTCTGTCTCCGGCCGAAGGCTCCAAAAAGGCGGGTAAACGCCTGGGTCGTGGTATCGGTTCTGGCCTCGGTAAAACCGGTGGTCGTGGTCACAAAGGTCAGAAATCTCGTTCTGGCGGTGGCGTACGTCGCGGTTTCGAGGGTGGTCAGATGCCACTGTACCGTCGTCTGCCGAAATTCGGCTTCACTTCTCGTAAAGCAGCGATTACAGCCGAAGTTCGTCTGTCTGACCTGGCTAAAGTAGAAGGCGGTGTTGTAGACCTGAACACGCTGAAAGCGGCTAACATTATCGGTATCCAGATCGAGTTCGCGAAAGTGATCTTGGCTGGTGAAATCACTACTCCGGTAACTGTTCGTGGTCTGCGTGTTACTAAAGGCGCTCGTGCTGCTATTGAAGCTGCTGGCGGTAAAATCGAGGAATAAGTAGCAGATGGCTAAACAACCGGGATTAGATTTTCAAAGTGCCAAAGGTGGCTTAGGCGAGCTGAAACGCAGACTGCTGTTCGTTATCGGCGCGCTGATTGTGTTCCGTATTGGCTCTTTTATTCCGATCCCTGGTATTGATGCCGCTGTACTTGCCAAACTGCTTGAGCAACAGCGAGGCACCATCATTGAAATGTTTAACATGTTCTCTGGTGGTGCCCTTAGCCGTGCTTCTATCTTTGCTCTGGGTATCATGCCGTACATTTCGGCATCAATTATTATCCAGCTGCTAACGGTGGTTCATCCAACGTTGGCAGAAATTAAGAAAGAAGGGGAGTCTGGTCGGCGTAAGATCAGCCAGTACACCCGCTACGGTACTCTGGTGCTGGCGATATTCCAGTCGATCGGTATTGCTACCGGTTTGCCGAATATGCCTGGTATGCAAGGCTTGGTAATGAACCCGGGCTTTGCATTCTATTTCACCGCTGTTGTAAGTCTGGTCACAGGAACGATGTTCCTGATGTGGTTGGGTGAACAGATCACTGAACGAGGTATCGGCAACGGTATTTCAATCATTATCTTCGCCGGTATTGTCGCGGGACTCCCGCCAGCCATTGCCCATACTATCGAGCAAGCGCGTCAAGGCGACCTGCACTTCCTCGTGTTGCTGTTGGTTGCAGTATTAGTATTTGCAGTGACGTTCTTTGTTGTATTTGTTGAGCGTGGTCAACGCCGTATTGTGGTAAACTACGCAAAACGTCAGCAGGGTCGTCGTGTCTATGCTGCACAGAGCACACATTTACCGCTGAAAGTGAATATGGCGGGGGTAATCCCGGCAATCTTCGCTTCCAGTATTATTCTGTTCCCGGCGACCATCGCGTCATGGTTCGGGGGCGGTACTGGTTGGAACTGGCTGACAACAATTTCGCTGTATTTGCAGCCTGGGCAACCGCTTTATGTGTTACTCTATGCGTCTGCAATCATCTTCTTCTGTTTCTTCTACACGGCGTTGGTTTTCAACCCGCGTGAAACAGCAGATAACCTGAAGAAGTCCGGTGCATTTGTACCAGGAATTCGTCCGGGAGAGCAAACGGCGAAGTATATCGATAAAGTAATGACCCGTCTGACTTTAGTTGGTGCGCTGTACATTACCTTTATCTGCCTGATCCCGGAGTTCATGCGTGATGCAATGAAAGTACCGTTCTACTTCGGTGGAACCTCACTGCTTATCGTTGTTGTCGTGATTATGGACTTTATGGCTCAAGTGCAAACTCTGATGATGTCCAGTCAGTATGAGTCTGCATTGAAGAAGGCGAACCTGAAAGGCTACGGCCGTTAATTGGGCGCCCGAGAAGTTACGGAGAGTAAAAATGAAAGTTCGTGCTTCCGTCAAGAAATTATGCCGTAACTGCAAAATCGTTAAGCGTGATGGTGTCATCCGTGTGATTTGCAGTGCCGAGCCGAAGCATAAACAGCGCCAAGGCTGATTTATTCGCATATTTTTCTTGCAAAGTTGGGTTGAGCTGGCTAGATTAGCCAGCCAATCTTTTGTATGTCTGTGCGTTTCCATTTGAGTATCCTGAAAACGGGCTTTTCAGCATGGAACGTACATATTAAATAGTAGGAGTGCATAGTGGCCCGTATAGCAGGCATTAACATTCCTGATCATAAGCATGCCGTAATCGCATTAACTTCGATTTATGGCATCGGCAAGACCCGTTCCAAAGCCATTCTGGCTGCAGCGGGTATCGCTGAAGATGTTAAGATCAGTGAGCTGTCTGAAGGACAAATCGACACGCTGCGTGACGAAGTTGCCAAATTTGTCGTTGAAGGTGATCTGCGCCGTGAAATCAGCATGAGCATCAAGCGCCTGATGGATCTTGGTTGCTATCGCGGTTTGCGTCATCGTCGTGGTCTCCCGGTTCGCGGTCAGCGTACCAAGACCAACGCTCGTACCCGTAAGGGTCCGCGCAAACCGATCAAGAAATAATCGGGGTGATTGAATAATGGCAAAGGCACCAATTCGTGCACGTAAACGTGTAAGAAAACAAGTCTCTGACGGCGTGGCTCATATCCATGCTTCTTTCAACAACACCATCGTGACTATCACTGATCGTCAGGGTAACGCGTTGGGTTGGGCAACTGCCGGTGGTTCCGGTTTCCGTGGTTCTCGCAAATCCACTCCGTTTGCAGCTCAGGTTGCAGCAGAGCGTTGCGCTGACGCCGTGAAAGAATACGGCATCAAGAATCTGGAAGTTATGGTTAAAGGTCCGGGTCCAGGTCGCGAATCTACTATTCGTGCTCTGAATGCCGCAGGTTTCCGCATCACTAACATTACTGATGTGACTCCGATCCCTCATAACGGTTGTCGTCCGCCGAAAAAACGTCGCGTATAACGCTTCGTTTTCCAGGTTTGTTGGAGAAAGAAAATGGCAAGATATTTGGGTCCTAAGCTCAAGCTGAGCCGTCGTGAGGGCACCGACTTATTCCTTAAGTCTGGCGTTCGCGCGATCGATACCAAGTGTAAAATTGAACAAGCTCCTGGCCAGCACGGTGCGCGTAAACCGCGTCTGTCTGACTATGGTGTGCAGTTGCGTGAAAAGCAAAAAGTTCGCCGTATCTATGGTGTGCTGGAGCGTCAGTTCCGTAACTACTACAAAGAAGCAGCACGTCTGAAAGGCAACACCGGTGAAAACCTGTTGGCTCTGCTGGAAGGTCGTCTGGACAACGTTGTATACCGTATGGGCTTCGGTGCCACTCGTGCAGAAGCACGTCAGCTGGTTAGCCATAAAGCAATTATGGTAAACGGTCGTGTTGTTAACATCGCTTCTTATCAGGTTAGTCCGAATGACGTTGTAAGCATTCGTGAGAAAGCGAAGAAGCAGTCTCGCGTGAAAGCCGCTCTGGAGCTGGCTGAGCAGCGTGAAAAGCCAACCTGGCTGGAAGTTGATGCTGGCAAGATGGAAGGTACGTTTAAGCGTAAGCCGGAGCGTTCTGATCTGTCTGCGGACATTAACGAACACCTGATCGTCGAGCTTTACTCCAAGTAAAGCTTAGTACCAAAGAGAGGACACAATGCAGGGTTCTGTGACAGAGTTTCTAAAACCGCGCCTGGTTGATATCGAGCAAGTGAGTTCGACGCACGCCAAGGTGACCCTTGAGCCTTTAGAGCGTGGCTTTGGCCATACTCTGGGTAACGCACTGCGCCGTATTCTGCTCTCATCGATGCCGGGTTGCGCGGTGACCGAGGTTGAGATTGATGGTGTACTGCATGAGTACAGCACCAAAGAAGGCGTTCAGGAAGATATCCTGGAAATCCTGCTCAACCTGAAAGGGCTGGCGGTGAGAGTTCAGGGCAAAGATGAAGTTATTCTTACCTTGAATAAATCTGGCATTGGCCCTGTGACTGCAGCCGATATCACCCACGACGGTGATGTCGAAATCGTCAAGCCGCAGCACGTGATCTGCCACCTGACCGATGAGAACGCGTCTATTAGCATGCGTATCAAAGTTCAGCGCGGTCGTGGTTATGTGCCGGCTTCTAGCCGAATTCATTCGGAAGAAGATGAGCGCCCAATCGGCCGTCTGCTGGTCGACGCATGCTACAGCCCTGTAGAGCGTATTGCCTACAATGTTGAAGCAGCGCGTGTAGAACAGCGTACCGACCTGGACAAGCTGGTCATCGAAATGGAAACCAACGGCACAATCGATCCTGAAGAGGCGATTCGTCGTGCGGCAACCATTCTGGCTGAACAACTGGAAGCTTTCGTTGACTTACGTGATGTACGTCAGCCGGAAGTGAAGGAAGAGAAACCAGAGTTCGATCCGATCCTGCTGCGCCCTGTTGACGATCTGGAATTGACTGTCCGCTCTGCTAACTGCCTTAAAGCAGAAGCTATCCACTATATCGGTGATCTGGTACAGCGTACTGAGGTTGAGCTCCTTAAAACGCCTAACCTTGGTAAAAAATCTCTTACCGAGATTAAAGACGTGCTGGCTTCCCGTGGACTGTCTCTGGGCATGCGCCTGGAAAACTGGCCACCGGCAAGCATCGCTGACGAGTAACCGGATCACAGGTTAAGGTTTTACTGAGAAGGATAAGGTCATGCGCCATCGTAAGAGTGGTCGTCAACTGAACCGCAACAGCAGCCATCGCCAGGCTATGTTCCGCAATATGGCAGGTTCACTGGTTCGTCATGAAATCATCAAGACGACTCTGCCTAAAGCGAAAGAGCTGCGCCGCGTAGTTGAGCCGCTGATTACTCTTGCCAAGACTGATAGCGTTGCTAATCGTCGTCTGGCATTCGCCCGTACTCGTGATAACGAGATCGTGGCAAAACTGTTTAACGAACTGGGCCCGCGTTTCGCGAGCCGTGCCGGTGGTTACACTCGTATTCTGAAGTGTGGCTTCCGTGCAGGCGACAACGCGCCGATGGCTTACATCGAGCTGGTTGATCGTTCAGAGAAAGCAGAAGCTGCTGCAGAGTAATCTGAAGCAACGTAAAAAAACCCGCTCCGGCGGGTTTTTTTATACCCGTAGTATCCCCACTTATCTACAATAGCCGTACTCTTTTTGTTCATCCCCTGGAGTATTTATGTGGTTACTTGACCAGTGGGCAGAGCGCCATATATCAGAAGCTCAAGCGAAAGGTGAATTTGATAACTTACTAGGTAACGGCGAACCATTGATGCTGGATGATGATTCCCATGTACCGCCGGAACTGCGTGCAGGTTATCGATTGTTGAAGAATGCAGGTTGCTTACCGCCAGAACTTGAGCAGCGAAAGGAAGCAATACTGCTTTTGGATATTCTCAAAGCTATTCGCCAGGATAATCCACAATATCAGGAGGTTAGCCGCCGGTTGTCATTACTGGAATTAAAACTGCGACAAGCTGGATTGAGTACTGACTTTTTACGCGGCGATTATGCTGACAAGTTGTTGAATAAAATCAACGATAACTAGTGGAGTATGTATGTATCGCATTGGTGAGTTGGCAAAAATGGCAGAAGTGACGCCTGACACTATTCGTTATTACGAAAAGCAACAGATGATGGATCATGAAGTACGTACCGAAGGTGGTTTTCGTCTTTATACTGAAAGTGATCTCAGACGCTTGAAGTTTATTCGCCATGCCAGACAGCTCGGTTTTAGCCTTGAGTCGATCCGCGAATTACTGTCGATCCGTATCGATCCTGAACATCATACTTGTCAGGAATCGAAAGGCATTGTGCAGGAAAGATTACAGGAAGTGGAAGCCAGGATAGCCGAATTGCAGAATATGCAGCGTTCCTTGCAACGACTTAATGATGCCTGCTGCGGCACAGCCCATAGCAGCGTTTATTGCTCGATTCTTGAAGCTCTTGAACAAGGTACGAGCGGCCTTAAGGTTGACTGTTGATTTATTGCACTGGCGAGATTACACTCGCGCCGTTAAAACAACCAACTGGAGTTTTTATGAGCCGATATCAGCATACAAAAGGGCAGATAAAGGATAATGCAGTTGAAGCATTACTGCATGACCCCTTGTTCAGACTGCGAGTAGAGAAAAACAAGAAAGGGAAAGGCAGTTATATGCGTAAAGGTAAACATGGCAATCGGGGTAACTGGGAGGCCAGTGGCAAGAAAGTAAATCACTTTTTTACCACTGGCCTTCTGCTTTTGGATATTTGTTAAGAGCGGTTATTCTGCTCTTTCAGCAAATCACGAATCTCTGTCAGTAACACTTCTTCTTTGGTCGGCGCAGGCGCGGCGACCGGTTCTTCTTTCTTACGATTCAGTTTATTGATTAGCTTTATTGCCATAAAGATAGCAAAGGCAACGATCAGGAAATCGAATACGTTTTGAATGAAGACACCATAATGCATCACAACTGCGGGTACATCTCCCTGTGCATCGCGCAGAGTAACGGCAAACTGTTTAAAGTCGATCCCACCAATTAATAACCCCAGTGGTGGCATGATGATATCGGCAACCAGTGAGGAGACAATTTTACCGAAGGCCGCACCGATAATGACACCTACCGCCAAATCCACCACATTCCCGCGCATCGCAAATTCGCGAAATTCTTTAATAATACTCATGTTGTTCCCCCTATGAAACTGACAATGATAAGTCTAACAAATGTTAAGCTATTTTCCTTTCAGGAATAAATTTAATTAAACCTTGAAGAAAAAAGGGAAATAATAAGGCGCCGTAAGACGCCTTATTAATTACAAGAAGAAAGGACTTGGCTGGAACAGTCGTTCAACGTCGGTAATAAATTTTTTATCCGTCAGGAACATAATCACGTGATCGCCCTGCTCAATGCGTAAATTGTCATTGGCGATTATGACATCATTTCCACGTACCACTGCTCCAATAATTGTTCCCGGCGGCAGTTTAATTTCATCAATAACCCTGCCTACGACACGAGAGGTACTTTCGTCACCGTGAGCAACGGCTTCAATAGCTTCTGCTACACCACGGCGAAGTGAGGAAACGCCAACAATATCCGCTTTTCGTACGTGACTGAGCAGTGCGGAGATGGTTGCTTGCTGGGGAGAAATTGCAATATCGATCACGCTTCCCTGAACCAAATCCACATAAGCGCGACGCTGGATCAAAACCATCACTTTTTTCGCGCCCATACGTTTAGCAAGCATAGCGGACATGATATTGGCTTCGTCATCATTGGTGACAGCGATAAATAGATCCACTTGATCAATGTGCTCTTCGGCTAGCAGTTCCTGATCTGAAGCATCACCAAAAAAGACGATCGTATTCTGTAATTTTTCTGCCAGCTCGGCAGCGCGTTGCTGATTACGTTCGATGAGTTTGACGCTGTAGTCTTTTTCCAGACGACGCGCCAGCCCAGCACCGATATTACCTCCGCCAACCAGCATGATCCGTTTATACGGTTTTTCCAGACGTTGTAATTCACTCATCACCGCGCGGATATGTTGCGATGCGGCAATAAAGAATACCTCATCACCCGCTTCAACGATGGTTGATCCTTGTGGGCGAATGGGGCGATCATGACGGAAAATTGCAGCGACGCGGGTGTCAATATGCGGCATATGTTCGCGCATAGTCGAAAGCGCATTACCAATCAGTGGGCCACCGTAATAGGCCTTTACCACAGCCAGACTGACTTTGCCTTCCGCAAAATTTACCACCTGTAATGCGCCAGGATATTCGATCAGGCGATAAATATTATCGATAACCAACTGCTCTGGCGCGATCAAATGGTCAATAGGTACGGCATCTGTGTGGAATAACTTGTCGGCATCGCGGACATAGTCTTGAGAACGAATACGGGCGATGCGATTTGGCGTATTGAAAAGTGAATAGGCCACCTGGCAGGCAATCATGTTTGTTTCGTCTGAACTGGTCACGGCGACCAGCATATCAGCATCGTCGGCACCGGCTTCCCGTAACACACGTGGGTGCGAGCCATGCCCTTGTACTACCCGCAGATCAAATTTATCCTGCAACGTTCGCAGACGTTCACCGTTGGTATCGACAACAGTAATATCGTTGTTTTCGCCAACCAGATTTTCAGCTAGTGTGCCGCCAACTTGTCCGGCGCCCAGAATGATAATTTTCATCAGTCGCGACCTGTTATTTCATCACTTTTTGATTAGCTTAGCGTAAAAGAAGCCGTCACCTTCTTCAGCGTCTGGCAGATTCTGCTTACCCGGTTGCTCTGGTGTTCCGGTTTCGCAAAGCATGGCATCTTCAGTACGTTGCAAAAAGGCTTTAATTTGTTGGCTATTCTCTTCCGGCAATATCGAGCAAGTGGCATACACCAACGTTCCGCCTGATTTTAAATGTGGCCAGATAGCATCGAGAATTTCAGACTGCAACTGAGCGAGTTCGGCGATATCGCGATCGCGACGCAGCCATTTAATATCGGGATGGCGACGAATCACACCGGTAGCAGAGCAAGGCGCATCTAATAAAATACGATCGAACTGTTGCTCACCACACCATTGGGAAGGGGAGCGGCCATCACCTTGTTTCACGGTTGCCTTCATCCCAAGGCGTTTTAGATTGTCATACACGCGAGACAGGCGCTGTTCGTCAATATCAACCGCCATAACTTGCGCTTCTGGAGCAACTTCAAGGATATGCGTTGTTTTACCGCCGGGGGCGGCGCAAAGATCCAGAATGTGTTCACCGTTTTGTGGAGCAAGCCAGGTCATGCAACCTTGCGCTGATGCATCCTGAACGGTAACCCATCCTTCGTCAAAACCGGGCAGCGCATGAACGGGCGCGGGTATTTCCAGGCGGACTGCATCAGGATAATTAGCATGCAGGAATCCTTTCATTCCTGCCTTTTCCAGTAAGGCAAGCCAACTGTCGCGGGAATTGTGTGTGCGGTTGACGCGCAGCCACATGGGAGGGCGCTGGTTATTGGCTTCAACGATGGATTGCCACTGCTCTGGATACGCTTTTTGCAGACGTTTTAGCAGCCAGGAGGGATGCAGATAACGTGCATCACTGGCATTAAACTCGGCTAATAACTCTTCTTGCTGACGTTGGAACTGGCGTAACACGCCGTTAATCAGCCCCTTAAGTTGCGGGCGCTTAATTGCGACAGCACCTTCAACCGTTTCAGCCAGCGCAGCATGAGGTGGAATGCGGGTATAAAGCAGTTGATACAAACCAACCATAATCAGGTAATGCACAGTACGCTGTTTGCCGGTCATCGGACGGGTCATTAACTTATTAATCAGCCAGTCTAACTGTGAAAGCGTACGCAGTACGCCAAAGCACAACTCTTGTAGAAGTGCTTTATCTTTATCAGAAACTTTTTGCTGTAGCGGTGGCAGAATGTTGCTTAATGATTGCCCTTGCTCGACGACTTGTTCAACGGCCTGTGCCGCCATGCTACGTAAATTACGTTGTTTTTTCATAAGTATAAAAATGCCCGGCAAGACCGGGCTTAGAAGAGTGGACTATCAGGCCAGACGGTTGCCCGGGACAAACCATTCCCGACGTGAATTCAGGAGGTCTTGCGCGCTCATCGCTTTCTTACCCGCAGGTTGTAACGAGAGCAGGTTCAGGATGCCATCGCCAGTTGCAACCTGGATGCCTTGTTTGTTGGCTTCAAGGATCGTTCCTGGTGCAGCTTTGGTCGCCGTATCAATGACCGACGCTTTCCAGACCTTAACCGGCTGTCCTTCAATTTCCAGCCAACTCATTGGCCATGGATTAAAAGCGCGAATGCAGCGTTCAAGCTGTGCTGCCGAAAGTGACCAGTCAATACGCGCTTCTTCTTTACTTAACTTTTCGGCGTAAGTGACAAGAGTTTCGTCCTGAACTTCTGGTTTCACCGTCCCGTCTGCCAGTTGTTTCAACGTGGTGATAAGCCCTTGTGGGCCAAGCTCTGCCAGTTTGTCATACAACGTACCACTGGTATCTTCGGTGGTAATCGGACAGGAGAGTTTATAGAGCATGTCGCCCGTGTCCAGGCCGACATCCATTTGCATAATGGTGACACCGGTTTCTGCATCGCCCGCCCAAAGTGAGCGTTGAATCGGTGCGGCTCCGCGCCAGCGTGGCAGTAGTGAACCATGAACGTTGATACAGCCGAGACGCGGCATTTCCAGCACAGTTTTAGGCAGAATTAACCCGTAGGCGACGACGACCATGACATCAGCCTGCAGATCGGCGACCAGTTGTTGGTTTTCTTGTGGGCGCAGGGAAACAGGCTGAAAAATCGGTAACCCTTTCTCTTCTGCCAGGACTTTGACCGGGCTGGGCATCAGTTTTTTGCCGCGACCTGCAGGTCGATCCGGTTGGGTGAACACACCAACGACGTTATGTCCAGAAGACAGCAGCGCGTCCAGATGACGCGCTGCAAAGTCAGGTGTACCCGCAAAAATAATACGTAGTGATTCTGACACGTTAGTTCTTATCCTTAAGCCCGGGCTTTCAGACGATCCAGTTTTTCAACTTTCTGACGAATACGTTGTTGTTTCAGCGGTGACAGGTAATCCATAAATAGCTTGCCAACCAGGTGATCCATTTCATGCTGAATACAGATGGCTAACAGACCGTCTGCTTCCAGTTCAAATGGTTTACCGTCACGGTCCAGGGCGCGAATTTTCACTTTCTCTGCACGCGGCACTAAAGCACGCTGTTCAGGGATCGACAGGCAGCCTTCTTCAATGCCTGTTTCGCCGCTTTTTTCTAAAAGCTCCGGGTTGATTAACACCAGCCGTTCGTCACGGTTTTCCGAAACATCAATAACGATGATACGTTGATGGATATCAACCTGGGTTGCTGCCAGGCCAATACCTTCTTCTGCGTACATCGTCTCGAACATATCATCGACGATACGCTGAATTTCTGCATTCACTTCTTCTACCGGTTTAGCCACTTTGCGAAGCCGCTCGTCCGGAATATGTAACACTTGCAAAACTGACATAAATCTCCAGAGATGTGTTCAGGAGTTAGAAAGATTATTTCTTCTATTCTAGACAAATCCCCCTCTGATTGACAGCATCACTGACCAATCGTAAAGATTGCTAAAGCTGCTTATGGCAAGGGGATAAGGATGGTCGACACAGAAATTTGGCTGCGTTTGATGAGCGTGAGTACATTGTACGGCGATGATATGGTCCGTATAGCTCGCAGGTTGGCAGAACAGTCGCATATTGATGATCTTGTATTACAACAGGCGGGGCTTTCATCGCGACAGGCACATCGTTTTCTTTCATTTTCGCAGAAGAGTTTCGAAAGTTCACTCCGCTGGCTGGAACAACCAAATCACCATTTAATCCCTGCGGACAGCAAATTTTATCCTCCTCAACTTCTTGCGACGACAGATTATCCAGGCGCGCTGTTTGTTGCTGGAGAGCTGCACGCCTTGCAATCGTTTCAGCTTGCCGTCGTGGGGAGTCGGGCACATTCATGGTATGGTGAACGGTGGGGGCGCCTGTTTTGCGAATCGTTGGCGGCGTATGGCGTGACAATTACCAGCGGCCTGGCGCGTGGAATCGACGGTGTGGCGCATAAAGCAGCCTTGCAGGTCAATGGTGTCAGTATTGCTGTTCTGGGCAATGGACTTAATACTATTCATCCTCGTCGCCATGCCCGGCTGGCCGCCGGTTTACTTGAACATGGTGGCGCTCTTGTCTCGGAATTTCCCCTTGATGCACCCCCACTGGCTTATAATTTCCCACGAAGAAATCGCATTATTAGCGGTCTAAGTAAAGGTGTGCTGGTGGTGGAGGCTGCTTTGCGTAGTGGTTCTCTGGTGACAGCGCGTTGTGCGCTTGAACAGGGGCGCGACGTTTTTGCGTTGCCTGGCCCATTAGGTAATCCGGGAAGTGAAGGACCTCACTGGTTAATAAAGCAAGGTGCGATTCTTGTGACGGAGCCAGAAGAAATTCTGGCAAATTTGCAAAACGGATTGCGATGGTTGCCTGGTGCCCCTGAAAAATCATTTTATTCACCAGATCAGGAAGACGTGGCATTGCCATTTCCTGAGCTCCTGGCTAACGTAGGAGATGAGGTAACACCTGTTGACGTCGTCGCTGAACGTGCCGGCCAACCTGTGCCAGAGGTAGTTACTCAACTACTTGAACTGGAGTTAGCAGGATGGATCGCAGCTGTACCCGGCGGCTATGTCCGATTGAGGAGGGCATGCCATGTTCGACGTACTAATGTATTTGTTTGAAACCTATATTCACACTGAAGCTGAGTTGCGTGTGGATCAAGACAAACTTGAACAGGATCTTACCGACGCAGGATTTGATCGAGAAGATATCTACAATGCTCTGCTTTGGCTGGAAAAGCTTGCGGATTATCAGGAAAGACTGGCAGAACCGATGCAACTGGCTTCTGATCCTCTTTCCATGCGTATTTATACGCCTGAAGAGTGTGAAAGACTGGATGCCAGCTGTCGTGGATTTTTGCTTTTCCTTGAGCAGATTCAGGTGCTCAACCTTGAAACTCGTGAAATGGTGATAGAGCGAGTGCTCGCGCTGGATAACGCAGAGTTCGACCTGGAAGACCTGAAGTGGGTGATCCTGATGGTGTTGTTCAACATCCCGGGCTGCGAAAATGCGTACCAGCAAATGGAAGAATTACTCTTTGAAGTGAATGAAGGTATGCTGCATTAATCATTTCTTTAATTCAGCATAAGTTGTTATGGCGAAATCAGCACTGTTCACGGTGCGTAATAATGAGTCCTGCCCAAAGTGCGGGGCTGAACTGGTTATTCGATCCGGGAAACACGGTCCGTTTCTTGGATGCTCACAGTATCCGGCGTGTGACTACGTCCGTCCTCTGAAATCATCAGCGGACGGTCATATCGTCAAAGTTCTGGAGGGGCAGATTTGCCCTGCATGTGGGGCAAATCTGGTATTACGCCAGGGACGCTTTGGTATGTTTATTGGTTGTAGTAACTACCCTGAATGCGAACATACCGAACTTATCGATAAACCGGACGAAACAGCAATTACATGTCCCCAATGTCGGACGGGCCATCTGGTCCAGCGCCGTTCCCGTTATGGCAAAACATTTCACTCCTGTGATCGCTACCCTGAGTGTCAATTTGCTATTAACTTCAAGCCCATAGCCGGAGAGTGCCCTGAGTGTCATTATCCGCTACTCATCGAAAAGAAAACCGCGCAGGGTGTAAAACACTTTTGTGCCAGTAAACAATGTGGAAAGCCGGCTTCGGCGGAATAATAACGTGAACAATAACCTGCAAGGAGACGCTATCGCATCTGCGATAGATGTTCTCAATGAAGAACGTGTCATCGCCTATCCAACGGAAGCCGTTTTCGGTGTCGGGTGCGATCCTGATAGCGAAACAGCAGTGATGCGACTGTTGGATTTAAAACAGCGCCCGGTTGATAAGGGACTGATTTTAATCGCGGCAAATTACGAGCAGCTTAAACCCTATATTGATGACAGCATGCTGACGAAAGCGCAGCGTGAAACCATTTTTTCTCGTTGGCCTGGCCCTGTAACCTTTGTCTTTCCCGCGCCTTCGACAACACCGCGCTGGTTAACGGGGCGCTTTGATTCGCTTGCTGTACGAGTCACCGACCATCCGTTGGTGGTTGCTTTGTGCCAGGCTTATGGTAAACCTCTGGTTTCTAGCAGTGCCAACTTGAGTGGATTGCCGCCTTGTCGAACAGTTGAGGAAGTTCGCGCACAATTTGGTGTGGAGTTCCCGGTTGTGCCCGGTGAAACGGGAGGGCGCTTAAATCCTTCAGAAATCCGCGATGCCCTGACGGGTGAACTGTTTCGACAGGGGTAACATAATGGAAACCTATGCTGTTTTTGGTAATCCGATAGCCCACAGCAAATCGCCATTTATTCATCAGCAATTTGCACAGCAATTGCATATTGAACATCCCTATGGTCGCGTACTGGCGCCAATCAATGATTTCATTAATACATTGAATGCGTTTTTTGCTGCGGGTGGCAAAGGTGCGAATGTTACTGTGCCTTTTAAAGAGGAAGCATTTGCCAGAGCGGACGAGCTCACGGAACGGGCGGCGTTGGCTGGAGCAGTTAATACTCTCAAGTGGTTAGAAGATGGGCGCCTGCTGGGTGACAATACTGATGGCATAGGTTTGCTAAGCGATCTGGAACGTCTGTCTTTCATTCGCTCCGGCTTACGTATTTTGTTGATCGGTGCTGGTGGAGCATCTCGCGGCGTACTACTGCCACTCCTTTCCCTGGACTGTGCGGTGACAATCACTAATCGGACGGTATCCCGCGCGGAAGAGTTGGCTAAATTGTTTGCGCACACTGGCAGTATTCAGGCGTTGGGTATGGACGAACTGGAAGGTCATGAGTTCGATCTTATTATTAACGCGACATCCAGTGGGATTAGTGGTGATATTCCGGCGATCCCGGCATCGCTCATTCATCCTAGCATTTGTTGCTATGACATGTTCTATCAGAAAGGAAAAACGCCTTTTCTGGCATGGTGTGAGCAGCAAGGCTCAAAACGTAATGCGGATGGATTGGGGATGTTAGTCGCGCAGGCTGCTCATGCCTTTCTTCTCTGGCACGGTGTTCTGCCTGACGTAGAACCAGTTATAAAGCAATTGCAGGAGGAGTTGTCCGCGTGAATCAGACCATCCAGTTTCCAGACAGGGAAGAGTGGAACGAGAGTAAAAAATGCGTTTGTTTTCCCGCTCTTGTAAATGGTATGCAGCTCACTTGCGCTATTACGGGAGAGAGTCTGGCGAACCGCTTTGCAGGAGATACGCCAGAACAGTGGTTAGCGAATTTTCGTCAGCATCGCTGGGACCTGGAAGAAGAGGCAGAAGGCTTGATTCAGGATCAAAGCGAAGATGATCAAGGTTGGGTCTGGTTACCCTGATCCAGATACTCATCTTTCCATTTGACGTAGTTATTCGCGGAGTAGCGTAACCCAGCCTTCTCTTCATCACTTAACGGGCGGATCTGTTTAACGGGGCTACCGAGATACAGATATCCGCTCTCCAGCCGTTTATTTTGCGGTACCAGGCTACCCGCGCCGATCATCACATCATCTTCTATTACAGCGCCATCAAGTAAAATTGAGCCCATTCCAACCAGTACTCGATTACCAATAGTACAGCCATGAAGCATGACCTTGTGTCCAACCGTGACGTCTTCACCTACGATTAATGGATTACCCTGGGGATTGGTTGTCGATTTATGGGTTACATGTAAGACGCTACCATCCTGAATATTAGTGCGGGTACCGATCTGTACATAATTCACGTCACCGCGAATCACAACGAGCGGCCAAACCCCCACATCATCAGCCAGACGAACGTCACCAATCACGACACTACTATCGTCGATCATTACGCGCTGACCGATTTGTGGAAAAAGATCGCGGTATGGGCGTAAAACATCAGACATACTTACCTCAACAATAAATGATTTACTGATGACTTTGGGTGCATTATTGGCCTTGTGCAAGTCTTTTAGTATGCAAAAAAGCACCGTTTTGTGTGCGAATACAGCAAAAAGGCTGAAAAAACAACAAACGAAAAAAAAGATCAAAAAAGTACTTGTGCAAAAAATTGGGATCCCTATAATGCGCCTCCGTTGAGACGACAACGTGAAACACTTCACAAGATGGTCGTAACAATGAAGAGAAAAATCCTGAAATTCGGGGTTGACTCTGAAAGAGGAAAGCGTAATATACGCCACCTCGCGACAGTGAG
>NZ_BBMY01000065.1 GCF_000759775.1 Escherichia albertii NBRC 107761 = DSM 17582 | reverse complement strand
CACCCCAAAGCTGAAATGATTAATCACCAGGCAATAACAGAGCACTTCCAGGCAACGAAATAACCACAGCATCATCTGTCCCGAGTTGATATTAAAAATAACGTCCAGCCAGTCAATTTTTTGCCGTCCGGTAAATTGCAACACGCCTGCTTCGGCTAACACAAATAACACCATCAGGATGATGGGAATTAATAAATCACTCATGATTCGTTTTCCTTTCCTGCTTGTTGCGCATATCCAGCCGCGCAGCTATCCAACCGCAACCCGACGCCAGTAACGCGCCGCCAACTAAATCGATAAATAAATGCCTACGTAACTGCAGAATCGAAAAGGCGATAGCTATCGCCCAGACCACGCTCATCAGCGTCAGCCAGCGGTTATCCTTTTTGGCAATCGCCCATACCGCCAACAGCGTGAGCGCGGCGTGTAAGGAGGGAAAACAATTCTGGCTTGAGTCAATGGCGATTAGCCCGTTTAGAGCACCCGCAGATATCCCCGACTGACCAAACGCGGGATATTGCATGGTGGTGGGCCAGAGTAGATAAAACATACCAGCCGCCAGTGCCGAAAGTTGCATTGCGCGGGCCAACCAGCGCAGGTGGCAAAGCGGCGTGGATAAATAACCTAATGGCACAATGAAAAAAAACGAGAGATACAGCCACACGGCAGAGGGTGAAAACGCAATTAAATTATCAATTACGGAAGGCGTTAATTGATATCCCTCACCTTGCAGATAGTCGCTAAAGTTGTAGATAACCCCTACAGTTCCCCAGCCCAGCAGCATCTGTTTCAGGCGTAGCAGTAGATTGCTCATGCCCGCCCCCGCTGACGCACAATCCGCCGCCGCTTGGCTGCAAAAGCGACTGGAACTGGTTGCGATTCCAGCGACCATATCAATTGCTCAACAGCGATATTCTGGCGCATAAACAAAACATTCAACGCCTCCCGGCAATGTTCCAGCATCTCCCGTTCGCAATCTGCTATTAACGTCAACTGCATTGCCCCGGTTTGTAGCAGGCGATAATCCGTCGTTAGCGGCAGCGTCATCGCCAGTACCCGACTACAGGCATCGGCAAAAATGGTCTGCATATCGCCGGAGTTTGTCAGCAGTTGCAGTTGGTCATCCTGCCGCCCTTCGATACGCGCAATCGCCATTGTCGCACTGCCACAGGAGCATGGCTGTTCGCTTGCCACCAACACGTCATCCAGCCATTGCGGTTCAATGTGAACAAATTCTTCGTTGAGATGTAACGTGCCACAGCGGCAGGTGGACGCAAGAAAGCCTTCTGTCGCCTGATAGATTTCCCCCACATTGTTGAACACGCTACGCAGTAATTCCCGATCCTGCGGTTCCAGAACTTCCGCCACCGAGATCACTTTTTTAACCTTTAGCGTTAACTCTCCGGCAATCACCGCCAGGGCCAGCGCGCGTAATACCTGGGCAGGTGCGACAATAATCGTGGGCGTCTGCTGTTGCAGACGTTTGAGTTGCGCCTGAAATGGCGCTAGCAGATCGTAAAAATCGAGACTTAACCAGCGATTATTCACACGTTGATAGAGGTTGTTGTCTGCGCGCAAAAATAGTGCCACCCGCTCTTTAGCAAATAAACCGTCGGGTAACACTTTTGCCAGCACACCCGCGGCCCAAATTTGTTGCTCATGCGGGCTCACAACAAAAAATCCGCGACATCCGGATGTCCCTGATGAAAGCCCGACGCTGAACTTGCCTATGCAAGGTTTGAAATCACGGCTCTGCTCACTGCGCATTGCACACGCGAGAAGCTCGTCGCGCTTTAAACCTGCGGTATTCATCTCATCGAAATGCGTCATCATTAACGCTTTATCCATCAACGGCCACTGGTTAAAGGGCAACGCCAGATAACGCTGAAACCACGGACTTTGAGATAAGACGTTTTGCCGAAATAGATGCAACCTTTTGGCCTGCCAGTTTTCCAGCGCCTGGCGATCGGTGAAACGCAGCCTGCGGGTACGAAAGTAGCGCCAGAGCAGCGTCAACGGGATCATAAATCCCCCTCGTGGCACAATCGAATCTCTACCGCGCCGTTTTGCCAAAGCTGATGTAATTGCCCAAGCGTGTGGTAGTAAGCGTGGCTGTCCGACATAACCAGATGCGCCAGCGGTGAAGGTCCGCGTAGTTCCTGGTAGTTAGCCGGCGCCCATGCGGCATCGCCAGCCAGTAAAACCCAGCCGTCATCTGTCTGCACAAACGCGCCAATATGTCCGGCAGCATGGCCGGGAAGCGGTACGAGGATAATTTCGCCATGGCTTTCTGGCAGCAAATAGCCGCGCTCAAACGGTGCCAGTTCAGAGGGCAAATTCACCGATGCGAAACGTTCAATAAAGCGCAATGAGGACGCGAAATTCTCCGGGATCAGCGCTGGCACAAAGGCCTGACGCAGCGCAGAGATGCCGCGCAGAGTGCTTACTTGCCGCCAGCCTTCAGCAGAACAGATGCAGGCGACATCAGGGAAATCGCGCAGACCAGCAATATGATCGGCATGAAAATGCGACAGAATAATCGCATCAATATCTTTCGCTGCGAGACCGTGCGCAGAAAGTTGCCGCACCAGCGCCTGTTGCGGTTCAAAATGAACTGGTGTGACCTGGCGATAAAGGCGAAATACGCCGGATTGCGTGTAATGTTCGAACCACGAAGAATAGCCGCTGTCCCACAGCCAGCGTTTCTCCCCCACTTCCAGCAACCAGGCGCGGGCGGGGAATTTACACACCTTCAGCCCTGCCCCTTTCAGCGCAATACAGCCAATATGGGTGCACCAGCCCGTTTCAAATACGGTTATTTTTGCCATGTTCCCTCAGCCACTGTCCTGTGATTGCAATACCTTGCTCCACCGAAAAACGCGGACGATATCCCAGCTCTGCAATGGCCTTTTGCGCGCTCAGCGTCATATCAAAACAGAGTGTTCCGGCACTGTAACGCGTGATCACAGGCTCCTGATTAACACATTTCCCGTACAGCTCCAGGCTGCGCGCGACCAGAGAAAGCAACGGCCAGGGAACGGCAGCAATGTGGTAACTCAAGCCCAGTTGCTGGCGCAGCAAGGCGTCAAGCATCACAGATAACGGCTGCGGCTGATGATTGCTGATGTTGTAAATACTGCCCGAGCGTAATCCTTCAACTTGCGTTGCCAGTTGCATGGCATACACCACGTTTTGCACGAACGTGAGATCCAATAACGCTTCACCACCGCGCGGTAAACGTAGAAGGCCGCCGCCTTGTTGCAGCTGCCGCATCAAACGAGGAACAATCACATTGTCATACGGACCAAAAAGACCGCGCGGACGTAAAAGAATAAACGTCGTGGTCGGATATTGAGATACCGCCCCGGCAATAGCCTGCTCAGCAGCGTATTTGCTGCTGGCGTAATAGCTGGAGAATGCCCGGGCAAGATACGTTTCTTGCAGGTCATAATGATGCTGAAAATCAAAATACACCGCGGGCGTGGAGATATGGATAAACCTGGGAATACGCAACCTGCCTGCCGTCTGTGCCAGCATGTTCGTGGCCCTGACGTTAGCTTGCCAAAATGTGGTTTTATCCCCCCAGGGCGAGGACTTTGCCGCACAGTGCCAGACGGCATCGCAGCCTTCCATCAACCGGGCGCAATCTTCCTCAAAAGCCTGAGTTAAATCGAGAGCCACAAATTTCGCGCCTGCACTTGCCAGGCTTTCGCCAACCTCACGATTTCGCCCTGTTGCCACCACCGAAACACCCGATTCCAGCAAGAATTGTACGGCATTGCGCCCCAGGCCGCTGGTCGCCCCCGTCACGAGGATTTTCACGGTAAAAGCACCATGCCTGCCAGCGTTAATCCCGCCGCCGTGCCAATCAACATCGCAGGTTTATCCGCAGTGAAACGACCGCTAATCACCGCTTCATGCAGCGCCGTGGGTATAGATGCAGCAACCTGATTACCGTAGAAACGGTAGACATCAATGAGCGCAGACTCCGGGACTCGCAGCCGTTTACGCATATGTTCAAGGGAAAGATGACTGGCCTGATGCGGGACAACCGTGCCGATATCAGCCAGTTGCAGGCCACTTTTTTGCAGCAAGCGAGAAAAATAGTCTTCGATAAGCGAAGAGGCAAAGCGAAACAGCGGCTTCCCCTGCATATGAAAAAGGAAGTCGCTATCACTGACGCCTGAACGAGGATTACACCGCGTGCCGCCAGCACGAATTTCACACAGTTCGCTGCCTTCGGGATACATTTCAATCAAACTGGCGATAATCCCGCTGCGACCATTACCCTGCTCGACAATCGCGCACGCTGCGCCATCACCAAAAATTAATGACGACTCTTCATGATTCCAGTCGATACCACGTGAAGAGATATCCGCTGAGACGATAGCAATTCGTCGATACGCGCCGCAGTTTAATAATCCGGCAGCGACTTCCAGAGCGGAGATAAAACTGACGCAACTGCTGTTGATATCGAATCCGGCAACACCCGCTGGCATTTTAGCCGCTTTAAGAATATGAATTGCGCTACAGGGCAATGCTTGTACGGCAATCGCTGACGCGCAAATTAACAAGTCAATATCACCGGGGTTTAATGCAGCGGCAGACAACGCATTATGCAAAGCGTCTGCCGCCAGTTCGGCCTGACTGGCGTCGTTACTGGCAAAATAGCGCCAGCAAATGCCGGAACGTCGTTCAACATATCCCGCAGGTTTATTTAACCGAACATCCAGTTGTTGTGAGGTGATTTTATCAGGGGGTAAGGCGATCCCCGTGGCAATTATTTTTAACGCTGTGGAGATCATCGGTTGATTTGGTAGATCCACGGTCAGTGCTCCTTCACTGCTCCAGAGGTGGACCAATCATATAGATGAGGTGCGTTTCCCTACAATCCGAAAAATCGGCAGTGTGTAACTGGCAATTTCAGCAGGCTGACAATGTACGTTGCGTTATGCCGGATGCGGCGTGAACGCCTTATCCGGCCTACAAAAATTTGCTAATTAAATACATTGCAGAATTCTGTAGGCCAGATAAGCGTAGCGCATCTGGCGCGTTGGTGTTTCGCGCCAGACGACTGATTTTCCAGACTTAGTGGCGAGCACGCACCAGTTGATACTTACGCGTCAGATACTCAACCGGCACGCTCCAGATGTGCACCAGACGAGAGAACGGGAACAACAGGAACAGCGTCATCCCCAGCACCAGATGCAAACGGAAGATAAACGCGACACCATCAAGGTGTTGGGAAGCGCCACCGTGGAATGTCACGACGGCCTGCGCCCAACCAACCAGCTTCATCATCTCGCTACCGTCCATATGCTGGGCGGAGAACGGGATGGTCAGCAGACCCAGCGCGCACTGGATAACGAGCAGCGTCAGGATCAGAATATCTGCCCCAGTAGTCGTTGCACGCACGCGTGGGCTGGTCAAACGACGTTTCAGCAGCAGTACGCCGCCAATCAGGCACAGCACGCCGCTGGCACCGCCCGCAAACATGGCCATTTTTTGTTTCACTTCAATCGGCAGCCACGCTTCGTAAACCCAGTGCGGCGTCAACATACCGAGGAAGTGACCGACGAAAATCCCCAAAATCCCGATATGGAACAGGTTAGACGCCAGATTCATCCCTTTACGATCCAGCATCTGGCTCGAAGCCGCACGCCAGGTGTACTGCCCGTAGTCATAGCGCAGCCAGCTACCAATCAGGAAGACCGCCCCGGCAATGTACGGGTAGATATCAAAGAAGAACATATTCAGGAATTGCATTAGTGCTGTCCTCCGGTGGTGATATTCAGATATTGCGGCGCGACGGCACCCGCAAAGCGACGTTGATGGGCAGTGATTGCCGAATCAGCGCAGCCTTTGTCAGCAAAGAACTTGACCTGCTCTTCTTCCCAGACGGCATCCAGCGCCTGCGGTGTGTCATCGCGTGCTTCGTCAGCAATTTTTTCCGCCACTTTATCGCTGTCGATAGCGGTATTCGCCAGTTTGAGCAACAGCTCGAACAACACTGCATAGCGGCTTTCACGCTGTTGCAGGCGCGCACACAGCAACGCCAGAATCGGCGCGATATCCTGTAAGCCGCTTATCGCTTCGCTTTTCGGCAACTGCGCCAGATACTCCAGATACAGTGGCAGATGGTCCGGCAGTTCACGGCTGTTTAACTGCAAGCCGTGCTGTTCGTACTGCGCCAGTAAATCCACCATCGCCTGACCGCGATCGCGAGATTCACCGTGAACATGCTCGAACAACAGCAGCGACGTTGCGCGACCGCGATCAAACAGTTCACTGTACTGCGCCTGAGCATCCAGCGGATCCATGGCCGTTAAATCGCGCAGGAAAATGCCCAGTGCATGGGCATCTTCTTTCGACAAATTTTCCGCTCCGGCAATAGCCTCGAACACCTCTTGTTGATGCTGCCACAAGGCAGCATCCGGGTATTCAAGGAGACGTGAAACAATCACGAGTTCGATCATGGATGCGGCTCCGTTTTGCTGGTCACATCAATGGCGTCGATACGGCGGCTATTGAACAGATTGAACTTCGTATCTGAACCGTGGCAGCCGTCGCCAAAGGTAAAGCCGCAGCCATTTTTCTCCGGGAAAGCTTCACGCGCCAGTTCGCGATGGCTGCTCGGCACCACAAAGCGATCTTCGTAGTTAGCAATCGCCAGATAGCGATACATCTCCTGAGCCTGAGCTTCGGTCAGGCCAACCTCTTCCAGCGCACGGGTATCAACCTTACCGTCAACGGTTTCAGCACGTTTGTAATGACGCATCGCCAGCATGCGTTTCAGCGCGCGCAGTACCGGTTTGGTATCCCCTGCGGTCAACAGGTTTGCCAGATACTGTACCGGAATACGCAGACTTTCGACGTCCGGCAGAATACCGTTGCTGCCCAACTCGCCCGCGTCTGCCGCAGATTGAATCGGAGACAAAGGCGGCACGTACCAGACCATCGGCAGTGTGCGATATTCCGGGTGCAGCGGCAGCGCCAGTTTCCATTCCATCGCCATTTTATAGACCGGCGACTGCTGGGCGGCTTCAATAACGCTCAGCGGAATACCGTCTTTGATCGCCTGTTCGATGACTTTCGGATCGTTCGGATCGAGGAACACTTCCAGTTGACGCTGGTAGAGATCTTTCTCGTTCTCGGTGCTGGCCGCACGTTCAATGGCGTCAGCATCGTACAGCAGCACGCCGAGATAACGGATACGACCGACACAGGTTTCTGAACACACCGTCGGCTGACCAGCTTCAATACGCGGGTAGCAGAAGATACATTTCTCTGACTTACCACTCTTCCAGTTGAAGTAGATTTTTTTGTACGGGCATCCGGTGATGCACATACGCCAGCCACGACATTTGTCCTGATCGATCAGTACGATGCCATCTTCTTCACGCTTGTAAATCGCACCGCTCGGGCAGGTCGCCACACATGCCGGGTTCAGACAGTGTTCGCACAGGCGCGGCAAATACATCATGAAGGTGTTTTCAAACTGGCTATACATCGCCTTCTGAATGTTGTCGAAGTTCTTGTCTTTCGCCAGTTTGTCAAACTCACCGCCCAGGTCATCTTCCCAGTTCGGCCCTTTTTCAATTTTCGCCATCCGTTCGCCGGTAATCAGCGAACGTGGACGAGCAATCGGCTGCGATTTGCTGCCTTCCGGCGCGGTATGCAGATTTTGATAGTCAAAATCAAACGGCTCGTAATAATCGTCGATTCCCGGCAGATGCGGGTTAGCGAAGATTTTACCCAGCAACATGGCACGGTTACCCATGCGCGGTTGCAGCTTGCCATTGATTTTACGGATCCAGCCGCCTTTGTATTTTTCCTGGTTTTCCCAGTCAGTAGGGAACCCCTGGCCCGGCTTGGTTTCAACGTTATTGAACCACGCGTACTCCACGCCTTCACGGCTGGTCCAGACGTTTTTACAGGTCACTGAACAGGTGTGACAGCCGATGCACTTATCGAGATTCAGCACCATGCCGACTTGTGAACGAATTTTCATTTTACGCTCTCCTGTACCTGGTCATTGCCTTCGCCATCTAACCAGTCAATGTTCTTCATCTTACGTACTACAACAAACTCATCGCGGTTAGAACCTACCGTGCCATAGTAGTTAAAGCCGTATGCCAGGTGGGCATAGCCACCGATCATATGCGTCGGTTTCGGCGTGATACGGGTGACCGAGTTATGGATACCGCCACGCTGCTGCGTGATTTCCGAACCTGGCAGGTTAACGATACGTTCCTGCGCGTGGTACATCATGGTCATCCCTGCCGGAACACGCTGGCTGACAACTGCACGGGCAGTCAGCGCACCGTTGCTGTTGAAGACTTCAATCCAGTCGTTGTCGGCAATCCCCAGCTCTTTGGCATCAGCTTCGCTCAGCCAGACCACCGGACCGCCTCGACCCAGAGTCAGCATCAGCAGGTTGTCGCTGTAAGTGGAGTGGATCCCCCACTTCTGGTGCGGCGTCAGGAAGTTCAGCGCTTTTTCCGGGTTACCGTTGGATTTCTGTCCCATAACCTCTTTCACCGAACGGGTGTCGATCGGCGGACGATAAACCAGCAGGCTTTCACCGAAATCACGCATCCACTGATGATCCTGATACAACTGCTGACGGCCAGAGAGCGTACGCCATGGGATCAGCTCATGAACGTTGGTGTAACCGGCGTTGTAAGAAACGTGTTCATCTTCCAGACCTGACCAGGTCGGGCTGGAGATAATTTTGCGCGGCTGCGCCTGAATATCGCGGAAGCGGATCTTTTCATCCTCTTTATGCCGCGCCAGATGTGTATGGTCGCGCCCCGTAAACTCGCTCAGCGCCGCCCACGCTTTCACTGCCACCTGACCGTTGGTTTCTGGCGCCAGCGTCAGGATCATCTCTGCGGCATCAATTGCGGTGTTGAGCATCGGCTGGCCTTTCGCCGGACCTTCTGCCTTGGTGTAGTTAAGCTTACGCAGCAGATCCATCTCGCTCTGGGTGTTCCAGGCAATCCCTTTACCGCCGTTACCGATTTTCTCCATCAGCGGGCCGATAGAGGTAAAGCGTTCGTAAGTTGCTGGATAATCACGCTCTACGACCATAATGTGCGGTGCGGTTTTACCTGGGATCAGATCACATTCGCCTTTTTTCCAGTCTTTCACATCCAGCGGCTGCGCCAGTTCAGCGGCAGAGTCGTGCTGGATAGGCAGCGTGACGATGTCGGTTTCTTTACCCAGATGACCAACGCACACCTCGGAGAATTTCTTCGCGATGGCTTTGTAGATTTCCCAGTCGCTTTTCGCCTCCCAGGCCGGATCGACCGCCGCAGACAGCGGATGAATAAACGGATGCATATCCGAAGTATTCATATCGTCTTTTTCGTACCAGGTCGCGGTCGGCAAAATGATGTCAGAATAGAGACAGGTGCTCGACAGACGGAAATCCAGCGTCACCACCAGATCCAGCTTGCCTTCCAGACCGTTGTCCTGCCAGTCCACTTCTTCCGGCTTCACGCCACCCTGCTGTCCCAGATCTTTGCCCTGGATACCGTGTTCCGTCCCCAGCAAATACTTGAGCATAAACTCATGACCTTTACCGGAAGAACCCAGCAGGTTGGAACGCCAGATGAACAAGTTACGCGGGTGGTTTTTACCGTTTTCCGGCTGTTCTGCCGCAAAGCGAATTGAACCTTCTTTCAGTGACTTGACGGTGTAATCCACCGGATTCATCCCGGCTTTTTCTGCTTCGCGAGCAATAGTCAGCGGGTTAGTGCCTAACTGCGGCGCAGACGGCAACCAGCCCATACGTTCCGCACGGACGTTGAAGTCGATCAAATGCCCGGTGTAGCGGGATTTATCCGCCATCGGCGACAGCAACTCTTCCGCAGTCACGGTTTCATAACGCCACTGGCTGGAGTGGTTATAGAAATAAGAGGTGCTGTTCATGTGACGCGCCGGACGCTGCCAGTCGAGAGCAAACGCCAGCGGCTGCCAACCGGTTTGCGGACGCAGTTTTTCCTGACCTACGTAGTGCGCCCAACCGCCGCCGCTCTGGCCGACACAGCCACAGAAAATCAGCATGTTGATCAGACCGCGATAGTTCATATCGAGGTGATACCAGTGGTTCAGGCCCGCACCGACGATAATCATCGAACGACCATGCGTTTTATCGGCGTTGTCAGCAAATTCACGGGCAATGCGGATAATCTGGCTGCGAGAAACGCCGGTGATCTGCTCGGCCCACGCCGGGGTGTAGGCTTTCACGTCGTCATAGCTGGTCGCGCAGTTAACATCGTTCAGGCCGCGTTCCAGACCATAGTTCGCCAGCGTCAGATCATAAACAGTGGTCACCAGGGCGGTGCTACCATCAGCCAGTTGCAGGCGTTTCACCGGCAGCTTGTGCAGCAGCACGTTTTCCAGTTCCACTTTGTTGAAGTGTTCCGTGCCGTCGCCGCCAAAATACGGGAAGCCCACTTCAGCGATTTCGTCCTGGCTACCGAGAAGACTCAGTTGCAGCTCGGTTTCTTCACCAGTTTTACCGTCGCGCTGCTCAAGGTTCCATTTACCCTTCTCGCCCCAGCGGAAGCCAATAGAACCGTTCGGCGCAACCATTTCGCCATTGGTATTAAAGGCGACAGTTTTCCATTCCGGGTTGTTTTCCTGGCCCAGCGCATCAACCAGATCGGCAGCGCGCAGCATACGGCCTGCTGCATAGTAGCCGTCGCGTTCTTCCAGCATCACCAGCATTGGCATGTCGGTGTAGCGACGCACATAGTCAGTGAAATACTGGCTTGGATTATCGAGGTGGAATTCACGCAGCATCACATGGCCCATGGCCAGCGCCATCGCCGCGTCGGTGCCTTGTTTCGGCGCCAGCCACAGATCGCACAGTTTAGCGATTTCAGCATAGTCCGGCGTTACGGCAACAGTTTTAGTCCCTTTGTAACGCACTTCGGTAAAGAAGTGAGCGTCCGGGGTACGAGTTTGCGGAACGTTAGAACCCCAGGCGATGATGTAGCTGGAGTTATACCAGTCAGCAGATTCTGGTACGTCAGTCTGCTCGCCCCAGGTTTGCGGAGAAGCTGGCGGCAAGTCGCAATACCAGTCATAAAAACTCAAGCAAGTACCACCAATCAGAGAAAGATAACGGGCACCTGATGCGTAAGAAACCATCGACATTGCCGGAATTGGCGAGAAGCCAGCGACACGGTCCGGGCCGTAGTTTTTGATGGTATAAACGTTAGATGCGGCGATCAGTTCGTTCACTTCCTGCCAGGAAGAACGAACAAAACCACCGCGTCCACGCGCCTGCTTAAAGCTTTTCGCTTTATCGGCGTCTTCAATGATGGAAGCCCACGCCTCAACCGGATCGCTATGCTGCGCTTTTGCTTCACGCCACATTTTCATCAGGCGTTTGCGCATCATTGGATATTTCAGACGGTTGGCACTGTAGAGATACCAGGAATAGCTGGCGCCGCGCGGGCAGCCACGAGGTTCATGGTTGGGGAGATCCGGGCGGGTACGCGGATAGTCAGTCTGCTGGGTTTCCCAGGTGACCAGACCGTTTTTAACGTAGATTTTCCAGCTACAGGAGCCGGTGCAGTTTACCCCGTGGGTAGAACGGACAATTTTGTCATGTTGCCAACGCTGGCGATATCCATCCTCCCAGTCCCGGTTGGTATCGAGAAGCTGGCCATGCCCATCGGCAAAAGTTTCACCCTTCTGTTTGAAGTAGCGAAACCGGTCCAGGAATTTACTCATCGGTTTTCTCCTGTGGGAGCCTGTCGGCTCTCTGATAAATCGACATTGCTAATGTTTAATGTGAAGGTAACGCTCTGAAACGGCGTGAGAATTGATAACGATCAAGAGTGATGGGGATGAAAAATAAAGTAAATTCCTAAGATACTCCTTTCGGATAACAGACAAAGTTAACCTAATAGCATGTTATATAAAGGATATTTTCTTCTCGTTTATTTTATGGTTTCAGATTTTTATACAGTTGGGTATTAGGGAGTATCCCCCTGGGATGATATATAAATAGCGCTTATTTAAATCCGTTAAAAATAAATCACGCTTTTTAAGTATGTTGTAACTAATACAACAATAAAAAAGGCGCGGCATTACGCCGCGCAAAGGATAATCAAATATTACGATTTATTTTTTAGAATGCCGACCGTATACCGCCCAGGTGATCACCACGCAGGCGATATAGAAAATCAAAAATACTTTCATTGCGCCGACTGGCGAACCTGTCAATGCCAACGAGCTACCGAAAGCTTTCGGGATGAAGAAGCCGCCAATAGCGCCAATCGCAGAGATAAAGCCCAGTGCCGCTGCGGTATCGGTTGCCGCTTCGCGCATTGCACGTTCGTCAGATCCCCCTTCAGCTTTCACGCGATCCATCGTCAGTTTACGGAAGATCACGGAAATCATCTGGAAGGTGGAACCGCTACCCAGCCCAGCCGTCAGGAACAGCGCCAGGAAGACTGCGAAGAACGCCATGAAGCTTCCGCCCTGCCCGTCAGTTGGCAGAGTGAGGAACAGCAGCCCACTGAAAATCGCCATCAGCACAAAGTTCACCAGAGTTACGCGTGTACCGCCCAGACGGTCAGACAATGCGCCCCCTGCGGAACGTGCCAGTGCGCCAATAAACGGTCCGAAAAACGCGTATTGCAGAATTTGCACATCCGGGAACTGCGTTTTCGACAGCATAGCAAAGCCCGCGGAGAAGCCGATAAAGGAACCGAAGGTGGCCAGATACAGCAGGCTCATAATCCACAGATGCCCACGTTTGAGTACCGGCAACTGCTCTTTGATGGACGCTTTCGAGGTAGCAAGGTCGTTCATGCCAAACCATGCGGCAATGGTGAAGATGGCAAGGAACGGCACCCACACCCAGGATGCGTTAGCCAGATACAGCTCGGTGCCATCCGGTTGTGTTACACCCTGGCTACCAAACGCAGCGAAAATAGATAGTGATACCACCAGCGGGGCAACCAGTTGCATAACGCTGACGCCCATGTTACCCAAGCCGCCATTCAGACCCAGCGCACCACCCTGCTTCTGCTTCGGAAAGAAGAAGCTGATGTTTGCCATACTGGATGCAAAGTTAGCGCCAGCAAAGCCGCACAGCAGAGAGATGATGATGAAAACGCTATATGGCGTGGAGGTATCCTGCACGGCAAAACCCAGCCAGACGCAAGGAATAATCAGAATACCGGTACTAAACGCCGTCCAGCGACGACCACCGAAGATTGGAACCATAAAGGAGTATGGAACACGTAATAGCGCCCCGGAAACCGAAGGGAGCGCCGTCAGCAGAAAGAGCTGATCGGTCGTAAAATTAAAGCCGACTTTTGGTAAGTTTACCGCAACAGCACTGAACAGCATCCATACGCAAAATGCCAGCAGCAGACAGGGAACGGAAATCCACAGGTTGCGGCTGGCAATACGTTGACCACGTTGTTGCCAGAACGCAGGATCTTCCGGTCGCCAATCTGTAATGACAGCTCCAGTAGCCCTTTCGGGGGCAGATGAGTGACTCATAGACACCTCTGATATTCATTTCGATGTCTGCCACCTTAGAGGCTGTAGCCAAAGGTAATTTGATATAAATCAAATAATAAGATAACTTTATCTATCATTGATATTTATCATTACCCATAGTGAGTACGGTCGCTTTATAAAAATTATGAGTCTTTTCACGGCACTGTAAACCCCATACTCTTACTGATATAAAACACCTAACCACACGGCAAATAAGGAGTAACTCTTTCCGGGTATGGGTATACTTCAACCAATAACCGAGAATACTCCCATTCCACTATTTATCGTCATATTCATTAAGGTTATTGCTTATTCAAAGCCTGCAGGAAGAGGTTTACATGCTTAAACGTTGTCTCTCTCCGCTCACCCTGGTTAATCAGGTTGCGCTTATCGTTTTGCTTTCCACCGCCATTGGACTGGCGGGGATGGCGGTTTCCGGCTGGCTGGTACAAGGTGTACAAGGCAGCGCACATGCCATCAACAAAGCAGGATCGCTACGAATGCAAAGCTATCGCCTACTGGCGGCGGTGCCATTAAGCGAGAAAGACAAGCCATTGCTGCAGGAGATGGAACAAACTGCCTTTAGCCCCGAATTAAGCCGTGCCGCCGAACGTGATGGACAGCAAGCGCAATTGCAAGGTTTGCAAAATTACTGGCGTAATACTCTGGTGCCGGGTCTGCTACATGCACAAAACCGAGAAGCAGTGTCAGCAGACGTCAGTCAGTTTGTTGCCGGACTTGATCACCTGGTCTCTGGTTTCGACCGTACAACGGAAATGCGTATTGAGACAGTTGTGATGGTCCATCGGGGGATGGCGGTGTTTATGGCGCTATTACTGGTCTTCACTATCATCTGGCTACGAGCTCGATTGCTACAACCGTGGCGACAATTATTAGCGATGGCGAGCGCGGTAAGTCACCGTGATTTCAGCCAACGAGCCCATATCAGCGGCCGCAATGAAATGGCGATGTTAGGAACAGCGCTGAACAATATGTCTGCGGAACTGGCAGAAAGTTACGCCATCCTTGAGCAGCGGGTACAGGAAAAAACTGCCGGTCTGGAACATAAAAATCAGATCCTCTCTTTTTTGTGGCAGGCTAACCGCCGACTGCATTCCCGCGCGCCGCTGTGTGAACGTTTATCGCCAGTGCTCAATGGTCTACAAAATTTAACGTTGCTGCGTAATATCGAACTGCGGGTGTATGACACAGATGATGAAGAGAACCATCAGGAATTTACCTGCCAGCCAGATATGAGCTGTGACGATAAAGGATGTCAACTTTGCCCGCGCGGGATATTACCCATTGGCGATCGCGGTACAACCCTGAAATGGCGACTGGCTGATTCTCATACGCAGTACGGCATTTTGCTTGCAACTCTGCCGCAAGGTCGTCATCTCAGCCGCGATCAACAACAACTGGTGGATACGCTGGTTGAACAACTCACCGCCACTCTGGCGCTTGATCGCCATCAGGAACATCAGCAGCAGTTGATTGTGATGGAAGAGCGTGCCACCATTGCGCGCGAACTGCATGATTCTATTGCTCAATCGCTCTCTTGTATGAAGATGCAGATCAGTTGTTTACAGATGCAGGGCGACGCTCTGCCAGAAAGCAGTCGTGAGCTGTTAAGCCAGATCCGTAACGAACTGAATGCCTCCTGGGTGCAGTTACGAGAACTGCTTACCACGTTCCGTTTGCAGCTCACAGAACCCGGATTGCGTCCGGCACTGGAAGCCAGTTGCGAAGAGTACAGTGGCAAATTCGGCTTCCCGGTAAAACTGGATTATCAGCTTCCACCGCGCCTGGTACCTTCGCATCAGGCAATTCATCTGTTGCAAATCGCCCGAGAAGCCTTAAGTAACGCTCTCAAGCATTCGCAAGCCAGTGAAGTCATTGTTACGGTGGCGCAAAACGATAATCAGGTCAAACTGACCGTCCAGGATAACGGCTGCGGAGTGTCTGAAAACACCATCCGCAGCAATCACTACGGCATGATCATTATGCGCGACCGAGCGCAAAGTCTGCGTGGCGACTGCCGCGTTCGCCGTCGTGAATCAGGTGGCACCGAGGTGGTAGTCACCTTTATTCCCGAAAAAACTTTCACAGAAGTCCAAGGAGATACCCATGAATAATCAGGAACCGGCTACTATCCTGTTGATCGACGATCATCCGATGTTGCGAACTGGTGTGAAACAGCTTATCAGCATGGCCCCCGATATCACGGTGGTGGGTGAAGCGAGCAATGGCGAACAGGGTATTGAGCTGGCCGAATCACTCGATCCTGATCTGATCTTGTTGGATCTAAATATGCCCGGTATGAACGGTCTGGAAACTCTGGATAAACTGCGCGAGAAGTCACTTTCCGGCCGCATTGTGGTGTTCAGCGTCTCTAACCACGAAGAAGATGTGGTCACTGCGCTGAAACGCGGCGCAGATGGCTATCTGTTAAAAGATATGGAACCCGAAGATCTGCTGAAAGCGCTGCATCAGGCCGCTGCAGGCGAAATGGTATTGAGCGAAGCATTAACACCGGTTCTCGCCGCCAGCCTGCGTGCTAACCGCTCCACAACGGAACGCGATGTAAACCAGTTAACTCCGCGCGAGCGCGATATTCTGAAGCTGATCGCCCAGGGCTTGCCGAATAAGATGATCGCCCGTCGCCTGGATATCACAGAAAGCACAGTAAAGGTGCACGTAAAGCACATGCTGAAAAAAATGAAGCTCAAGTCTCGTGTGGAAGCCGCGGTATGGGTACATCAGGAACGCATTTTCTGATTACGGTTCCCGGCGCGGTTCGCCATTCGGCATTACGCCGAAAAGTACAACAAACATTAGCGTGATCTCATTGGAGGAGACACGCTGCCTCCCATCACCGACAATCGCCAGCGATTGATTGCCCCTTCCCCTCCCAAAAAATGAATAACCGCAGTGTTAAAGCAGCGTGATGACAGATCATTTTTGTCGTACTCTCTTCAGCTTTCAGACAAGTCCTTAAAAATGTGACCGATTGGTCAGACGGCGTAGAAGCAGTAAGATAGAAGATAAATGTCTAATTCCCTGAATACAGGAGTAAATAATGCAAAAAATCGTGATCGTTGCCAATGGCGCGCCCTACGGGAGCGAATCCTTATTTAACAGTTTGCGGCTGGCCATTGCGTTACGAGAGCAGGAGAGCAATCTGGATCTGCGCCTGTTTCTGATGTCCGATGCCGTCACTGCCGGGTTGCGCGGACAAAAACCTGGGGAAGGCTACAACATTCAGCAAATGCTGGAGATCCTCACCGCCCAGAATGTCCCCGTGAAATTGTGTAAAACCTGTACTGATGGACGCGGGATCAGCACACTCCCACTGATTGATGGCGTGGAAATTGGCACCCTGGTGGAACTGGCGCAATGGACGCTGGCAGCCGATAAAGTGCTCACGTTTTAATACCTGAATGGGGCGTTTGAGCTCACACTGACGCCCTGTTGCCACAAAGGTCAGATTATTGAAAAAGCGTGCGTCGTTGATATCAGATGCGACGCCAACATCTTCTCTGACCGACGACGTTTTGCAAACTCAATATGTTGCAATTTACTGCCGGACTGATATCTATCAAGAAAAACCAGGTCGTAACACGCCATCAGGGAAATTATCCGCTACCAGCCTTTTCACTGACGCCAGCAAATCATTCAGGCCATCATCCTGCATCCCCAGTTTGATAAGCTCCTGCTCCAGAGAAAACAGGTATTGTGCGTTGCTTCCCAGAGGGCCGCTCGCCGCAGCAATTAACGGAGCAATCACCTGAGCGCGGGTATCAGATTCATATTCTGGATGACGCGGGTCCATAATGAACACCAACGCATTAACTGTGCGCCCATCATCGAGATTAAGCTGACACCAGGTTGGCAGATAGCAACCGGTAATCATCTCTCGCTTCCACAGCAAGGTCAGTTCCTGTTCCAGCGTCTCTTCCGGCAGGCGATATGCCACGCCCGTGGTGCGCCCACCTTCTTTCAGTGCAAGCATCCGTCCCGGCTGGTGCGCGGTTCCCCGCCCGGCAGTCAGGCGCAGACAGAACGCACGATGCCACCCAACAAGTGTACCGGTACAGGACTCGGTAAACTCCAGCGCCGGATTCCACATCAACGATCCATAACCGAAGATCCACACTGGCCTCTCATCAGGGCGACAAGCCAGCGTAGCCGCCAGCGAGGCCGCCCGTTGTTCTGCCGACCATAAAAGTGAGTCTTCAATGGCGCCAAATGCCGTTTTACAATCGGCATTCATCAAGAAATCACGCGTTATCACCTTACACCTCCGCCACTGCCTACTTCCCTGCGATCACTTTTCTGGTGTCTTCCGAACATTTTTACTGCTCATTTTGAAATCACTATCGGGACAATATGCATTTATCAGACCACTTGCAAGGTAACGCCGCACGAATCGTCTGGATTAACCCACAGGTAAAAAATTTTATAGATATTCAGATAATGGGACGGTAGTACGTGTTTTACTCTTTCCGGCAGAAAATTTTTCGTTTTATACGGCACTATTGGCTTCTTTTTTTAAATGTGAACGCTAAGCGTGGCTAACAATATCCACACATATCAGCTTATCTGAATTTTCACGTTAGAATTTTCTTAAGCGACGCTAATACAAACATTGCCTAAACATATTGATTATTTCCATGCCTCACAGAGTAAAAAAACGGCAATGGGGTAAAAATTCGTAAAATGTTACCGATATCTGGACACTTTCTGTTATTTTTTCTACCTATTTATTACATTTTCACCAAATTCACCTGCAAAGGAATAATCATAATGACAAACGCTCATGAGGCGGTAAAGACCCGCCACAAGGAGACCTCGCTTATTTTCCCGGCCCTGGCGCTGGTGGTGCTGTTCCTGTGGGGAAGCAGTCAGTCACTACCAGTGGTCATTGGCATCAATCTTCTTGCGCTTATTGGTATTTTAAGCAGTGCCTTCAGCGTTGTCCGTCATGCGGACGTATTAGCCCATCGTCTGGGTGAACCTTACGGCTCGCTCATCCTTAGCCTTTCTGTTGTGATTCTTGAAGTCAGCTTGATTTCAGCCTTAATGGCGACCGGCGATGCCGCACCGACATTAATGCGCGATACGCTCTATTCAATTATTATGATTGTTACCGGCGGACTGGTTGGTTTTTCATTACTGCTGGGTGGGCGTAAATTTGCCACTCAATATATGAACTTGTTTGGCATTAAGCAGTATTTGATTGCCCTGTTTCCGCTGGCAATTATTGTTCTGGTATTTCCCATGGCGCTGCCTGCCGCGAATTTTTCTACCGGCCAGGCGATGTTGGTCGCATTAATTTCTGCCGCGATGTACGGCGTATTCTTGCTGATTCAGACTAAAACGCATCAGAGTTTGTTTGTCTATGAGCATGAAGATGACAGCGATGATGACGATCCGCATCATGGAAAACCATCTGCTCACAGTAGCCTGTGGCATGCCGTCTGGCTGGTTATCCATCTGGTTGCCGTTATTGCGGTCACCAAAATGAACGCCAGTCCGCTGGAAACATTACTCACCAGCATGAATGCGCCAGTGGCCTTTACCGGTTTTCTGGTGGCGCTGTTAATTCTGTCACCGGAAGGTTTAGGCGCGTTAAAAGCAGTTTTAAACAATCAGGTTCAGCGCGCGATGAATCTGTTCTTTGGCTCCGTGTTAGCAACAATTTCACTTACCGTACCTGTCGTGACGCTGATTGCCTTTATGACAGGCAACGAATTGCAGTTTGCTCTTGGCGCTCCAGAGATGGTCGTAATGGTGGCCTCCTTAGTGCTATGCCATATCTCCTTTTCCACCGGACGTACTAACGTGCTCAACGGCGCGGCGCACCTGGCACTGTTTATCGCCTATTTAATGACGATATTTGCCTGACGACGGCCTTTCCCCCGATGACGAAAATCGGGGGAAGTTTTTCTCCCCTCCCCCTCATACAGAGAGCTGTATCAGGCCAAATACTGGCGAATATCGGAAGGCGCATAATTTTGTTCCCACAGGGCCCTCATCATCAACATATAAGGTTCAACATAAGAGAAAAAAGACTGATAGCTTTCGCAAAAATAATTGAGGACTGGAAGGCCGTTTCGGGAAAACGCGATACGCTGTTTCGGACAACCGCCGTGACAGGCGAATTTTATATTACAACTCATACACTCCGCTGCCAGTAGCGGTTTACACTGTTCGACTATTTGATTCTTTGTACTTTTCCGCGTTGTGAACGCACTAACATCAAATGATGCGAAAACACAATTCGGCGCAGGTAATCCACACCACGACGCAAAAGCGTGCTCAAAAACAGGGATTTTTATCGTTCCAATATCCAGACGAACCCAGGTGTAAAAAATCGTTTTCAAAAAGATCCCTAATGCTGCTGGCGCAAGGCTGTGCGTATCTCCCCCTTCTTGAGCAAGCGGTTCAAGCAGAGGGATAAACTGCATATGGCGACTGCCCAGATTTTTAAGATAGTGATATATCTGCAGAGGTTGCTGGCTATTTATAGCGTTAATAACGGTCAGAGTGCTAAATTCAACATCATGTTTTCGCAGCAATCTCACCGCCGCTTCAATCTGGCGAGCCGTTGGTTTATCAGAAATCGTGTCGCAGAGATTATTATGCAACGAAGTATTAACATTCACTGAAATGCTAATAATAAACTGATATCTTTTGAAAAATTCGCACCAACTGTCATCCAACAGAACACCATTGATCAGTACGGTATTAATAATTTTCTTACCTTGTACAACTTGCTGTTGTAACTTAATGACTCGCTTAAAGAAGTTAAGCTTGTCAGGTGTTAGTTCCTGAATTTGCCAGAAAAATATCACATTACCCGTTTTATGAGCATTGATTTTCTGACGAATAAATAACTGCAACGTCTCATCATCTGAATTGCACATTGTACATTCAGAGCAGGACTGGACCTTATCGAAATAGCAATACGAACAACGTAAATTACAGGATGTACTGGCACATTTCATTATCATTCTTATGGTCCTGTTTCTGTTTGTTTTATAATGCGTAAGGGAATGATGCAATCCACAAAATGAATTGCATCATCAAGATTAATTTTTATTATTTACTGGCGTTAACTCGCATTTCATTAATCTGTGCCGGAACTATTTTGTGCCCAGATTTCAAATAATCAATCACAACATCGGACATATTATGTCCAGCACGAACTTGTACATTTTTTCCTTCCTTAAATGCCAGAAAACCATCCCCCCCAGCGCAAGGAATGTCGTTGTTGCAACATGATAAGTCTCTGTATCCACAACCGTTTTACCGTTGATTGTGAAAGATTCTATTCTCTGGCCTACTGGTTTTTGCGGAATATAATGCATTTCAGCTCCCTTTGACATCTGTAATATGCCGTTAGTGAGCGATGCACCATGTTCCATCAGATTACGCAGATCTTTGCCGCTGAGATCCATTTCCGTAAGTTCATTCTTAAAGGGAAATGTGCTGGTAATATCACCAAAGGTAATGGGGCCAGCATTGATATCCGCACGTAAACTGCCGGAATTGATCAGTGCAATCTGCGCATTCGGTGCAGCAACAAGCATTGCATCCGTAAACAGGTTGCCAAGTTGTGATGATTCACCATAGGCACGCGTTAACGTGACAGGTGATTCACCGACCGGCTGGCGCACGATATCTGCCAGTTTTTTATTCCAGCCATCAATAACTTTCTGAGTTGTCGGATCAGGTTTCCATTCATCCGCATAAAGTGTTTTCAACTCAAAGCTTTTCACTTTATGGGTATGGGCGGCAGGATCTACATTGAGCACCAGTTTCCCTATATCAATACCGCCGCTGTCGGTCGAAAGGATTAATGTATTTCCCACTTTGATAGGTTCGGGTGTTCCTACATGGGCATGCCCGGTAATGAGAATATCGAGGCCTTTGACCTTACTTGCAGTCTGAATATCTGTATCCAGCACACGCCTGACATCGGTGTTACCGATACTGGACTGACGCGCCGGAACACCTTCGTGGATGAGAGCGACCGTAATGTCAACTTTCCCTCGTAGTTCATCCAGATAATGCTGCAGATATTTCACCTCATCGCGAGCCTCTATCCCCTGATTCTTGAGACTGGCCGCTGATTTATCAAAGCGATTGTTGTTATCGTTATCGAGTCCCTGGATTGAGAGCTCTGAAATTGTGTCATTAAATGCAAACACACCGTGCAGTCCAATAACGCCAATCTTTACACCGTCCTTTTCCAGAATGGTGTATGGCTTATCCCAGAACGATATTTCACTGTCCTTATGGAAGACATTTCCCAATAAAACGGGGAAATTTGCCTTACTTAACTGTCGGAGAAGGTTATCCCAACCATGGTCGAATTCATGATTACCAATGGATACCACATCAAAGGGCATGGTATTCATAATATCGATTATTGCCTGCCCCTTTGTCAGACTACTGATATATGGACCGGTAAAATAGTCACCCGCATCAAAATAAAAGGTAGCTTTATTTTTTGCTTTTTCTTGTTTTACTAATGTTGTTATATTAGCGAATCCACCGATTGCTCGTTTACCGTCTGCAACATACGGGAGTTTGTATGTATCAACATGAGCATGGAGATCGTTAGTATAAATAATAGTAACCTCTTTTGCACAAGCCCAGAGCGGTAGTGTCAGCAGGATACCCGCAGCAATATTTTTTATTTTCATAACCAATCCCTTTCAAAGTTATTTAAAAAGTGTACCCGACAGTTAAATAATATGCCCATCCTGTTGAATCTATCGTGGTCATTTCTCCTTTACTATTAAATGCGTTACTCCCCTCATCAAATTGCCCGCCATGATAAAAATAGCGAAGAGTTGCGCCATAACTCCAGTGAGAATAAACCAGACTGAGTACATGAGTGGAAACTATTGAGTTATTTGTACGAGAATAAAACTGTTGCTTACCACCTGATTCTTCTTTTAAGTCCGAACCAAAATCGAAATTAGTAAAACCGACATAATTTAATTTACCACCCAAAACGGTAGTAATCGGAACAATATATTTTACTTTGAAACGATAACCATCCCATTCATTCTCATTAGCAGCATTATAATTGTTTCCTTGATATTTAGCATAGATGTTTGCAGACAACATCATCGGTAGCCCTGTATCAATATCAGTCCCTAACCCCATGTACCAGGTACTCTGACGCTGCCCTTCATTCGTTCCCGCATCGTAGATATAATTATTAGCAAAATACCATTCTTTAAATGGACCAAAACTTAAGTCTAATCCCGTTAATTTGTCGATACTAAAACGCGGCTCTATTTCCATAAAAAATGGTGAGCCGTTATCCCAAATGCCAATGTCATTATCATTTCCTAAACCAAAAAATTTAGGTAAATCCGCATAACCATAGAAATCAAACCAATCCACATGAGCCCATGCGCGATATTCTGGATATAGATCTGATCTTTTCTGTGGCCCAAAGCGAGTAGAATTACTTCCTACTATATTAATACTTTGATGCCACCAGCCAGATAAATATTCATTATCTCCAGAATCGGCAAATGTTACCACGGGCAACAATATAAATGATCCTGATAAAAGATATTTTATTTTTTGCATACGTATAACTCCTTCCACTGAGGCTTATTAAAAATAATATTCCTGTAATAAATAACACACATCACGTTCTTTAATACTTTGCTATTATATGATTGAGATATATTAATATCTCAATCATAACTGATGTTACTGCTAATTCATTGTGCCTATTTAGCTGCGCTTACATCAACTACCCTCATTTCAAGATCAGGTTTTAATGGACTATGCGCCTTAATATAATCAATAATCGATTCTGCAGAGGTGGTGCTGCTAATAGTTTTGACATTCGTTCCTTTTAAGAAGGTCTCAAATCCATCGCCACCTGTCGCACAAAATGAGTGTGTAGCAACACGATATGTTTTCGTTGGATCTATTGGCTGATTATTAATAGTGAATTTAATAATCCGTTCCCCTAAAGGTTTTTTACTATCGTATTCAACATGAACGCTTTTTGATACTTGTAAAATTCCATTAGTGAGATTAGTTGCGTGAACCATTAAATCGATAAGTTCCTTTCCGGTAAGATCCATCTCAACAAGTTCATTATTAAATGGGAAGGTAGTAATTACATCACCATACGTTAAATTCCCTTGAGGGAAATCAGCACGCAACCCGCCACTGTTTTGTAATCCTATAACAGCGTCTGGAGCTTTAGACATCATGGCATCAAGGACTAAATTACCAACAGGCGATGATTCACCATAAGAACGAGTAAATGGCGCCATTGTTGTCCCAATAACCTGATCAGTGATACTTTTCAACTTAGCATTCCACTTATCAATTTTGGCCTGAACTTTAGGATCGGGTTTATATTCGTCAGCAAATACAGTGATTAATTTACCGTCATAGCCATCAATTTTTTTAGTCTTAGAATTAAAATCTAATACTAATTTACCAATATCAGTACCATACGCATCCGTTGAAACAACGAGTGTATCATTAACTTTAATTGGCTCTGGCGTCCCCACATGAGCATGTCCTGTGATTAAAACATCAATACCCTTAAATTTCTTTGCGGTATCGATATCGGCTTGCAGCATTCTGGCGACATCTTTATTTCCATAGCTTGATTGCCGTGCAGGCGTACCTTCGTGGATAAGCAGCACGATGATATCAACTTTACCCTTTAACGCATCAAGCCCTTTTTGAATATAAGGCACTTCATCACGCGCTTCTGAACCAGCGTAAGCCTTAGCCGCAACGGTGTCATAAAATGCAAATTTTTGGTGTATCCCAATTACACCAATTTTTGTGCCATTTCTTTCGACAATCGTCCAGGGTTTATTCCAGACAGGTTTGTTACTGTTGGTATAAAAAACATTACCCAACAAAACCGGGAAGTTCGCTTTTGATAACTGCTTAACCATATTATCGACGCCATGGTCAAATTCATGGTTCCCCACCGACACCGCATCAAAAGGCATGGTATTCATAATGTCAATAATTGCTTCACCTTTAGTCAGGGTGCTGATATATGGCCCGGTAAAGTAATCTCCCGCATCAAAGAAAAATACATCTTTGCTCTTTTTCCTGGCGTCATTCACGATGGTTGCAATATTAGCAAAGCCACCTACTGCACGTTCCTTATCGACGAAGGGGAGCTTTCCGGGAGAAACATGAGCATGTAAATCATTGGTATAATAGATAGTCACATCCTTCGCATTAATTGGCGAAACTAACGCGGTGGACAAACATAATGTAATCAGACTGAACTTTGTTTTTATCTTCATAACCAATCCCTTTCGGTTTTATGAAAAACACAGTGTTTTATTAAAGGGCTTATATGGGCATACAGGCCCTTTTTTATTTTTATCTATAACTCAATTTTTGCTATTCGTATTTGCAATATCTGTAACACGTTTAGTTCCATCAGGAGTGACAATATCATGTTCTTTAAAATAACTAATCAATGCTCCAGAATTAGAGCTTCCAGGTATTGTTTTACGATTTTTGCCCGTGACAAAAGCCTGGTATCCATCTCCTCCACTAGCACAAAAAGAGTTTGTGACGACACGATATGTTTTGCTGTCCTGAATCGATTTCCCATCGATAGTAAATGAAATGATTCTTTCATTTAGCGGCTTTTTGCTGCTGTAAGTCACTTTTACATTTTTAGAAACCTGCAAAGCGCCGTTTGTAAGATTAGTTGCATGAATCATGAGAGATATTAAATCTTTACCCGTTAGATCCATCTCAACCAGTTCATCATTGAATGGATAAGTGCTGATTACATCCCCAAACGTAACCTCCCCTTTAGGTATATCAGCGCGGAGGCCACCACTATTCTGGAAACCTACAACAGCATCAGTCGATTGTGCCATTGTCGCATCCAGCATCAGGTTTCCAAGCGGGGATGATTCCCCATAAGAGCGTGTCAGTACATTCGCTGAGTGACCAATAACCTGGCTGGTAATTGTTTTAAGTTTTTTCTCCCACTTATCAATTTCTTTTTGTACATTAGGATCTGGTTTATATTGATCAGCAAAAAGCGTAATTAATTTACCGTTATAACTTTCGATTTTTTTCGTTTCGGGATTAAAGTTCAGTACTAATTTACCCAAATCAGTTGCATAGGCATCGGTAGACACGATTAAAGTATTATTAGCTTTAAGCGGTACAGGTGTACCAACATGTGCGTGACCAGTGATGAGTACGTCTATGCCATCAACTTTTTTAGCAGTATCAATATCAGCCTGAAGTAAACGAGCAACATCACTATTACCAAAACTCGATTGTCTACCCGGAACACCTTCGTGAGCAAGTAATACAATTAGATCAACATGTTTTGCTTTTAACTCTGCAATAGATTGTTTTAACTCTGGTACTTCATCCCTGGCTTCAACATCTTCAATCATTTTTGCCGCAATGGTATCGTAAAAGGCAAACCGGCTATGCATGCCAATAACGCCAATTTTTAAATTGTTTTTCTCAATGATCGTCCACGGTCTATCAATGACCCGCTTATCGCTATTTTTATAATAAACATTATTCAACAATACGGGGAAATTCGTGATTTTAGCTAATTGAGCAACCATGTTAGGTGTACCATGATCAAAC
>NZ_BBMY01000066.1 GCF_000759775.1 Escherichia albertii NBRC 107761 = DSM 17582 | reverse complement strand
CACCCGCTCATGATGCGGGATATATTGACCAGCCGCTGGAAAAAATTGTTGGCCTGCAAACCGATGCGCCGCTGAAACGCGCGCTGCATCCGTTTGGTGGCATCAACATGATTAAAAGTTCATTCCATGCTTATGGCCGTGAAATGGACAGTGAGTTTGAATACCTGTTTACCGATTTGCGTAAGACCCATAATCAGGGCGTATTTGATGTTTACTCGCCAGATATGTTGCGCTGCCGTAAATCCGGCATACTGACCGGTCTGCCGGACGGTTATGGTCGTGGGCGTATTATTGGTGATTATCGCCGTGTGGCGCTGTATGGCATCCGTTATCTGGTCCGTGAACGCGAACTGCAATTTGCCGATCTCCAGTCTCGCCTGGAAAAAGGTCAGGATCTTGAAGCGACCATCCGTTTGCGTGAAGAACTGGCGGAGCACCGTCATGCGTTGTTGCAGATTCAGGAAATGGCGGCGAAATATGGCTTCGACATCTCCCGTCCGGCGCAGAATGCCCAGGAAGCGGTGCAGTGGCTCTATTTTGCTTACCTGGCGGCAGTGAAGTCGCAGAATGGTGGTGCGATGTCGCTGGGCCGTACTGCATCGTTCCTCGATATCTACATTGAGCGCGACTTTAAAGCCGGTGTACTCAATGAGCAACAGGCACAGGAACTGATCGACCACTTCATCATGAAGATTCGTATGGTGCGCTTCCTGCGTACGCCGGAATTTGATTCGTTGTTCTCCGGCGACCCCATCTGGGCAACGGAAGTGATCGGTGGAATGGGGCTGGATGGCCGTACGCTGGTGACCAAAAACTCCTTCCGCTATCTGCATACGCTACACACAATGGGGCCAGCGCCGGAACCGAACCTGACTATTCTGTGGTCGGAAGCGTTGCCGATTGCTTTCAAAAAATATGCCGCGCAAGTGTCTATCGTGACTTCCTCTTTGCAGTATGAAAACGATGATCTGATGCGTACTGACTTCAATAGCGACGATTACGCGATTGCCTGCTGCGTCAGCCCAATGGTGATTGGTAAGCAAATGCAGTTCTTTGGTGCACGCGCTAACCTGGCGAAAACGCTGCTGTATGCAATTAACGGCGGGGTGGACGAGAAGCTGAAGATTCAGGTTGGTCCGAAAACGGCCCCGCTGATGGACGATGTGCTGGACTACGACAAGGTGATGGATAGCCTCGACCACTTCATGGATTGGCTGGCTGTGCAGTATATCAGCGCGCTGAATATCATCCATTACATGCACGATAAGTACAGCTATGAAGCCTCGCTGATGGCGCTACACGATCGTGATGTCTATCGTACGATGGCATGTGGCATCGCTGGACTATCGGTGGCGACGGATTCCTTATCTGCTATCAAATATGCCCGTGTGAAACCGAACCGTGACGAAAACGGTCTGGCGGTGGACTTTGAAATTGACGGTGAATATCCGCAGTACGGCAACAACGACGAGCGTGTAGACAGTATTGCCTGCGATCTGGTTGAACGCTTTATGAAGAAAATTAAAGCTCTGCCAACTTATCGCAACGCTGTGCCAACTCAGTCGATTCTGACCATCACCTCTAACGTGGTGTACGGGCAGAAAACGGGTAACACGCCAGACGGGCGCCGTGCGGGTACGCCATTCGCGCCGGGCGCTAACCCGATGCACGGTCGTGACCGCAAAGGGGCTGTAGCTTCGCTGACTTCAGTGGCGAAACTGCCGTTTACCTATGCCAAAGATGGGATCTCGTACACCTTCTCCATCGTACCTGCGGCGCTGGGTAAAGAAGAGCCAGTACGCAAAACCAACCTTGTTGGCCTACTGGATGGTTATTTCCATCATGAAGCGGATGTCGAAGGCGGCCAACATCTCAACGTCAACGTTATGAATCGAGAAATGCTGCTCGATGCTATCGAACACCCGGAAAAATCCCCCAACCTGACAATCCGTGTCTCTGGTTACGCTGTGCGCTTTAACGCGCTGACCCGTGAACAGCAACAGGATGTGATTTCACGTACCTTTACCCAGGCGCTCTGACGCCGGAGGACATATGAAAAAGATTATCGAAACACAACGTGCGCCAGGCGCAATTGGCCCGTATGTACAGGGCATTGATTTAGGTAGCATGGTATTTACCTCCGGGCAAATCCCGGTTTGCCCGCAGACCGGAGCGATTCCGGCAGACGTTAAAGATCAGGCGCGTTTAAGCCTGGAGAACGTCAAAGAGATCGTGATTGCAGCGGGGTTGACCGTGGGCGATATCGTGAAGATGACGGTGTTCATTACCGATCTGAACGACTTTGCCACCATCAATGAAGTCTATAAGCAGTTCTTTGATGAGCATCTGGCAACTTACCCAACACGTAGCTGCGTGCAGGTCGCTCGTTTGCCAAAAGATGTGAAGCTGGAAATTGAAGCTATCGCGGTACGCAACGCATAAAGCCTCTTGAGCGGGGCGATCGCAAGGTTGCTCCGTTCCTCTTCACAGAATGGCAATCCGAGGGGGTGGGTATGATTAGTGCATTCGATATTTTCAAAATTGGTATTGGTCCCTCCAGTTCGCATACCGTGGGGCCAATGAATGCTGGAAAAAGTTTCATCGACCAACTGGTGAACAGTGGCTTGTTAACCATGACAAGCCACATTATGGTCGATCTTTACGGGTCGTTGTCACTGACGGGTAAAGGCCATGCCACGGATGTCGCCATCATCATGGGGCTGGCGGGAAACAGTCCACAGGATGTTGTTATTGATGAGATCCCTGCATTTATTGAACTCGTGACGTGCAGTAGTCGGCTCCCGGTGGCGGCAGGCGCCCATGTAGTTGATTTTCCGGTGGCAAAGAACATTATTTTTCATCCTGAAATGTTGCCGCGTCATGAGAACGGAATGCGTATTACTGCCTGGAATGGGCAGGAAGAGCTGTTAAGTAAAGTCTATTACTCTGTCGGCGGCGGTTTTATTGTTGAAGAAGAGCACTTTGGGCTGTCGCATGATGTCGAAACGTCCGTGCCTTATGATTTCCACTCAGCAGGCGAACTGCTGAAAATGTGTGATTACAACGGCCTGTCTATTTCTGGTCTGATGATGCAAAACGAGCTGGCGCTGCGCAGCAAGGCGGAGATTGATGCCGGTTTTTCCCGTATCTGGCAGGTAATGCACGATGGCATTGAACGCGGAATGAATACCGAAGGCGTACTGCCTGGCCCGCTCAATGTACCTCGCCGTGCTGTAGCGCTGCGCCGCTTGCTGGTTTCCAGCGACAATATTTCAAACGATCCGATGAACGTTATTGACTGGATCAATATGTATGCTCTGGCGGTCAGCGAAGAAAATGCCGCTGGCGGGCGCGTCGTGACAGCACCGACTAACGGCGCTTGCGGTATTATTCCGGCGGTGCTGGCCTATTACGATAAATTTCGTCGTCCGGTAAACGAGCGCTCAATTGCCCGCTATTTGCTAGCTGCGGGGGCTATTGGCGCGCTGTATAAAATGAACGCCTCCATCTCTGGCGCGGAAGTCGGCTGTCAGGGGGAAATTGGCGTGGCTTGCTCGATGGCGGCGGCAGGGTTAACCGAACTGCTGGGGGGTAGTCCGGCGCAGGTATGCAATGCGGCAGAAATCGCCATGGAGCATAACCTCGGGCTGACCTGCGATCCGGTTGCCGGGCAGGTGCAAATCCCATGTATTGAACGTAATGCCATCAATGCCGTGAAAGCGGTGAACGCTGCACGGATGGCGATGCGGCGTACTTCTGCTCCACGCGTTTCACTCGATAAAGTGATCGAGACCATGTATGAAACTGGCAAAGATATGAACGATAAATACCGCGAAACCTCACGTGGAGGACTGGCTATTAAAGTGGTCTGCGGCTGATATTACTGTTGGCTATCATCTCTGGGTGCACAAAATGTGCACCCTTTTTTATTGTGATCTGCCGCAAATAGAGAATAATTATTTCTATTAACTCAATTTAATAGAAAATTATTACCCACAATTGCTATTTAAAAGTCTTGATTGTGAAGATTTTCTCTGATCTCACGCGTATCATTTCTTTATTCTAATAACTCGCCTGCAAAACGTAGACCGCGTATCGCCTTGATGCGGCTCGGAAAAAAATAATAAGCCCTACAAAATATTGAGCGAGAAATTATGGAAATTGCATCGAATAAAGGCGTCATTGCAGACGCTTCGACCCCGGCGGGTCGTGCTGGAATGAGTGAGAGCGAGTGGCGAGAAGCGATCAAATTCGACAGTACTGACACCGGCTGGGTGATTATGAGTATCGGGATGGCGATTGGCGCGGGGATTGTTTTTCTCCCGGTGCAGGTCGGTTTGATGGGATTGTGGGTATTTTTGCTCTCATCGGTGATTGGTTACCCGGCAATGTATCTGTTTCAGCGGTTGTTTATTAATACGCTGGCAGAATCACCGGAGTGTAAAGATTACCCGAGCGTCATCAGCGGTTATTTAGGTAAAAACTGGGGCATCCTGTTAGGTGCGCTCTATTTCGTGATGTTGGTTATCTGGATGTTTGTTTATTCCACTGCCATCACCAACGATAGTGCTTCCTACCTGCATACCTTCGGCGTGACGGAAGGGTTGCTGTCAGACAGTCCCTTTTATGGTCTGGTACTGATTTGCATTCTGGTGGCGATCTCCTCACGCGGCGAGAAATTGTTATTCAAAATTTCGACCGGCATGGTGCTGACCAAGCTGCTGGTGGTCGCGGCGCTGGGCGTGTCGATGGTGGGAATGTGGCATCTGTATAACGTCGGTTCGCTACCGCCGCTGGGGCTGCTGGTGAAAAACGCCATTATTACGCTGCCGTTTACCCTGACGTCGATTCTGTTTATCCAGACGTTAAGCCCGATGGTGATCTCTTATCGCTCACGGGAAAAATCGATAGAAGTGGCGCGACACAAGGCGCTACGGGCGATGAATATTGCGTTCGGCATTCTGTTTGTCACCGTCTTTTTCTACGCAGTGTCGTTTACGCTGGCCATGGGGCATGACGAAGCGGTGAAAGCCTATGAACAGAATATTTCTGCGTTGGCGATTGCGGCTCAGTTTATTAGCGGTGACGGTGCTGCATGGGTAAAAGTGGTCAGCGTCATCCTCAATATTTTTGCCGTAATGACCGCGTTTTTTGGGGTTTATTTAGGCTTTCGCGAAGCGACGCAAGGGATCGTCATGAACATCCTGCGCCGCAAAATGCCCGCTGAGAAGATTAACGAAAATCTCGTCCAGCGCGGCATCATGGTTTTCGCCATTTTGCTGGCCTGGAGCGCCATCGTACTGAACGCACCGGTGCTGAGTTTCACCTCTATCTGTAGCCCGATTTTCGGCATGGTAGGTTGCCTGATTCCGGCGTGGCTGGTTTACAAAGTACCGGCATTGCACAAATACAAAGGCATGTCTCTGTACCTGATTATCGTCACTGGTTTGTTGCTTTGTGTTTCTCCGTTCTTGGCATTTTCTTGATTTACCTGAAATTTTAAGGTTTTTATTATGTTTGATTCGACTTTAAATCCGTTATGGCAGCGTTACATCCTCGCCGTTCAGGAGGAAGTAAAACCGGCGCTGGGATGTACTGAACCGATTTCACTGGCGCTGGCGGCGGCGGTTGCTGCGGCAGAACTGGACGGTCCGGTTGAACGTGTAGAAGCCTGGGTTTCACCAAATCTGATGAAAAACGGTCTGGGCGTCACCGTTCCCGGTACAGGAATGGTGGGGCTGCCGATTGCGGCGGCGCTGGGAGCGTTAGGTGGAAATGCCAACGCCGGACTGGAAGTGCTGAAAGGCGCAACAGAGCAGGCAATTGCCGATGCCAAAGCATTGCTGGCGGCGGGTAAAGTCGCGGTTAAAATCCAGGAACCTTGTGATGAAATCCTCTTCTCTCGTGCCAAAGTCTGGAGTGGCGAGAAGTGGGCGTGTGTCACCATCGTCGGCGGACATACCAACATTGTGCATATTGAGACGCACAATGGCGTGGTGTTTACCCAACAGGCATGTGTGACAGAGGGGGAGCAAGAGTCGCCGCTGGCGGTGTTGTCTAAAACGACGCTGGCAGAGATCCTGAAGTTCGTTAATGAAGTGCCGTTCGAAGCGATTCGCTTCATTCTCGATTCTGCAAAGTTAAATGGCGCGCTATCGCAGGAAGGCTTGAGCGGTAACTGGGGCTTGCATATTGGTGCGACGCTGGAAAGACAGTGTGCACGTGGTTTACTGGCGAAAGATCTCTCCTCGGCGATTGTGATTCGTACCAGCGCGGCTTCCGATGCGCGTATGGGGGGCGCAACGCTTCCGGCAATGAGCAACTCTGGTTCCGGTAATCAGGGGATCACCGCGACGCTGCCAGTGGTGGTGGTCGCGGAACACTTTGGCGCGGATGATGAGCGACTGGCGCGTGCGTTGATGCTCTCGCATTTAAGCGCGATTTATATTCATAACCAGTTGCCGCGATTGTCTGCATTGTGTGCCGCGACCACGGCCGCAATGGGCGCCGCTGCCGGGATGGCATGGCTGGTGGACGGGCGTTATGAAACTATCGCAATGGCGATCAGCAGTATGATCGGCGATGTCAGCGGTATGATTTGTGATGGTGCGTCGAACAGTTGTGCGATGAAGGTGTCGACCAGCGCGTCGGCGGCGTGGAAAGCGGTGTTAATGGCGCTGGATGATACCGCCGTGACCGGCAACGAAGGGATTGTGGCGCATGATGTTGAGCAGTCGATTGCCAACTTGTGTGCGCTGGCAAGTCATTCGATGCAGCAAACGGATCGGCAGATTATCGAGATTATGGCGAGCAAGGCCCGGTAAGCGCCTGGTGTTGGTTGACCTGATGCCGGATGCGGTGCTGGCGCATCTTATCCGGCCTGCGGGTTGCGCAATTTGTTGATGCTGTTGGGTTTTGTACCTGATGGCGGATGCGATGCTGGCGCATCTTATCCGGCCTGCGGATTGTGCAATTTGTTGATGTTGTTGGGTTTCGTACCTGATGCCGGATGCGGTGCTGGCGCATCTTATCCGGCCTACGGGTTGCGCAATTTGTTGATGCTGTTGGGTTTTGTACCTGATGCCGGATGCGATGCTGGCGCATCTTATCCGGCCTACGGGTTGCGCAATTTGTTGATGTTGTTGGGTTTCGTACCTGATGCCGGATGCGATGCTGGCACATCTTATCCGGCCTACGGGTTGCGCAATTTGTTGATGTTGTTGTTGATTTTGTAGGCCGGATAAGGCGTTTACGCCGCATCCGGCAATCTGTCTTTACGCGGCTGCTTCATCCTCGGCTAACCGCGTTTCGGCGTCGGCAACTATCGCTTCCAGCTCGCTTAACATCTCTTCATAACCAAAATTTTTGGTGGTGCGGGCGGTTTCTTTCACCGCAACGGCCTTCACTGGTTGACGCGTTTTCGCCGATTTTTTACTCATCATCATCTCCCTGTAAAAATAACTAGACAGGCAAATCTATCAGTAAAGCGCGCAGTGGGGAATCGGCAACCAGCGTAATGTTAGCCTCGTCACGAATAAACGCACCATCGCCGCAGGTCAATGATGCTCTCTCTTCATGATGCGTAATTGCATGAAATTGACCGTGAATCGATTGCAAATAAGCGCGCGGCCCGTGCAACTGGACATTCGCACTTTCTCCTTTGTCGAGCACAATATGATGTAGCCACACCTGCTGGCGCAGTTTCAGGCTACCCTTCGCGTCATCTGGCGAGGCGATTAACTGTTGCTTATCCATGGTCAGCGTCAGTTTCTGGCGAGGAGGATTCTCACGTTGTGGGCACGCATCCAGCCAAAGCTGCATCCGCGTTAACGGTTTGTCTTTGCTGATGTTATGTTCGCTGTAACTCACGCCCGGCTGGGTAGAAAGCAATAACGCTTCGCCGGCGCAGGCCTGAATGTGGTTGCCTTCGCTATCCCGGTACTCAGCTTCTCCATCCAGAATTACATTCAGGATGTCGACTTTGGGATAGGTACGTGGCTGGAAGGCGGCGCCTGGTGCCAGCACTTCCTGGTTAAGTACGCGCAAGGACGCATAACCTAACAATTTCGGGTCGAAGTAGTGTCCAAAGGAGAAAGTATACCGGGCCTGCAACCATCTGTAGTCTGCTTGTCCACACTGCCTGGCAGTTCGGGTAGTAATCATAATTCTTGACCTCTCTTTACTTCCTTTTATGGTAAGGGGCTGGACGCTACATTGTTAGCCAGATATTCTGCCTGGTATGTTCAAATTTCCTGAATGAGAACGAAATGGCTAAAGAAAGGGCGTTAACGCTGGAAGCACTGCGGGTTATGGATGCGATTGATCGTCGTGGCAGTTTTGCGGCGGCGGCGGATGAGCTGGGACGCGTACCTTCCGCACTCAGCTACACCATGCAAAAACTGGAGGAAGAGCTGGACGTGGTGCTGTTTGACCGCTCGGGCCATCGCACCAAATTCACCAATGTTGGTCGTATGCTGCTGGAGCGGGGACGCGTTCTGCTGGAAGCCGCAGATAAGCTGACCACCGATGCCGAAGCTCTCGCGCGCGGTTGGGAAACACATCTCACTATTGTGACCGAAGCGCTGGTGCCGACGCCTGCTTTTTTCCCGTTAATCGACAAACTGGCGGCAAAAGCCAATACCCAACTGGCAATCATCACTGAGGTGCTGGCGGGAGCGTGGGAGCGGCTGGAGCAGGGGCGTGCGGATATTGTTATCGCGCCGGATATGCATTTTCGTTCCTCGTCGGAGATCAACTCGCGCAAACTTTATACCTTAATGAACGTCTACGTTGCCGCGCCGGATCACCCGATCCATCAGGAGCCAGAGCCGCTTTCGGAAGTGACGCGGGTGAAATATCGTGGTATTGCGGTGGCGGATACCGCCCGTGAGCGTCCGGTATTGACTGTGCAGTTGCTGGACAAACAGCCGCGTTTAACGGTGAGCACTATTGAAGATAAACGTCAGGCATTATTGGCGGGGCTTGGCGTCGCGACGATGCCGTATCCGATGGTCGAAAAAGATATTGCTGAAGGGCGGTTACGCGTAGTCAGCCCGGAATCAACCAGTGAGATAGACATTATTATGGCCTGGCGTCGCGACAGTATGGGGGAAGCAAAATCCTGGTGCTTACGGGAAATTCCCAAACTTTTTAGTGGAAAATAAATGATTAAGCACCTTGTAAAAAGAGCTTCTGACAAACGCAAAACGGCCTGATGCACTACGCTTATCAGGCCTACTCGGTTACTGCAATATATTGAATTTAGACGATTTTGTAGGCTGGATAAGGCGTTTACGCCGCATCCGGCGTAAACAAAGCGCACTTTGTCAACAAGCTGAATCACCTTGTAAAAGGTGCTTCAGCTTTATTCCTGTTCCAGTTTCGGGTCCGGTCCAAATCGGTTGTCACCTGACGTACCCGCCTGACAGTTAAAGATGATAATGATTAGCCAGCCGATAAACGGGATTAAATACAGCAGCACCCACCATGCCGAACGGTCGGTATCGTGCAGGCGACGGAACTGAACCGCCCACCACGGTAAGAACACCAGAATACCGTAAATAGTGGTCAGGATGCCTTCGCCACCGGCGCGCTGCCAGCCTAACATTTTGTCCAGCAGCCCCAGCACGAACGTAAAGATGATATTGACCAGAATAAACATCCAGTACTCTTTGCGTCGCGCACGCCCCCGGAAACCGACATAATTTTTTAGTACTTTCAGATACCAGTCCATTTTTGCCTCAATTTTGCTCAATCATTTGTTTTTAAAGCAGCAAATTAAGAATAGACATGAATGAAACGGCAGTAAATATTAACCCAATGAATTAATTAGGTGCTGTGAAGGTGCGTTGAGACTGATAACAAGCGCAAAATTGCCAGATGCGCTACGCTTATCTGGCCTACGCGATCTTTGCAATATATTGAATGTACAGTATTTTGTAGATTGTATAAGGCGTTCATACTGCATCCGACAGGAATAAGACGTACTCAGCCAACAATATAAGGCACCGCGAAGGGTGCCTGTGGTTAACCGAAGCGAACGTCTCGCCCGTGTGGTTCATCGAGATCCTGCCACGGGCCAATCGAAATAATTCCCGTCGGGTTAATGGTTTTGTGGCTGCGGAAGTAGTGATGACGAATGTGATCAAAATTGACGGTTTCGGCAATCCCCGGTATCTGATAGATATCGCGCAGGAAGCCGTACAGGTTCAGGTAATCGCTGATGCGGTGCTTATCACACTTAAAGTGGGTGACATACACCGGATCAAAACGGACCAGCGTAGTCCACAGGCGAATATCGGCCTCGGTTAACTGGTTGCCTGTCAGGTAACGATGCTGACCTAAAATCTGTTCCAGTCGCGCCAGCGATTCAAACACTTTCACCACCGCTTCGTCGTAGGCTTCCTGGCTGGTGGCAAAACCGGCTTTATACACGCCATTATTTACGTTGTCGTAAATCCAGCCGTTAAGTTCGTCAATTTTCGTTTGCAGCGCAGGGGGATAATAATCTCCGGCTTTTGCGCCCAGCGCATCAAACGCAGTATTGAACATGCGGATGATTTCCGCTGATTCGTTGTTGACAATGGTGTGATTCTTTTTGTCCCACAGCACGGGGACAGTGACCCGACCGCTATAGTGCGGATCGGCATGGAGATAAAGCTGATACAGAAATTCGTGTTGATAGAGTGTATCGCCGGTTGCGCCCGGGAAACTGTCATCAAAGGTCCAGCCGTTTTCCAGCATTAGCGGATTCACCACGGAAACAGAAATGAAGGGTTCCAGACCTTTGAGTTTACGCATGATCAGCGTGCGGTGCGCCCACGGGCAGGCGAGTGAAACATAGAGATGGTAACGATCTTTCTCGGCAGCGAAACCACCTTTGCCAGTCGGGCCCGGCGCGCCATCGGCAGTAAGCCAGTTACGAAATGCGGAAGCTGAACGTTGAAATTTACCGCCGGTGGATTTGGTGTCGTACCAGGTGTCATGCCAGACGCCGTCAATCAGTTGACCCATTTTTCTCTCCTCCAATAGCAAAAACGAGGAGCTTTCTCCTCGTTTCAGATTGCTGGCAAAGTGCACATTTTTGATTGTCGGATGCGATGCTGACGCATCTTATCCGACCGACAAAAAAATACAGATACAGTCAGTCGTGCTCAAAATGTAGGCCCGATAAGCTTGCGCATCGGGCTATTCCACGTTTGCCATCAGTCAAACGAGGAGCTTCCCCCTCGTTTTTTATCGTTAAGTATAGCTTGTGCTTACCACTTTTTATTCAGCAAACGGTCGATGCTGTATGCGCCCGGACCGCTGATTGCCAGCAACAAAAATCCGCCGGCGATAGTCAGGTTTTTCATAAACATCAGTGAGTTGACGCCTTCAGCAAAGTTGCTGTGGAACAAAAACGCGGTCAACAGTGTAAAGCCTGCGGTAAACAGCGCAGTGGTGCGTGTCAGGAAACCAAACAGAATTGCCAGACCGCCGCCGAACTCAAGCAGGATCACCAGCGGCAGCATAAAGCCTGGTACGCCCATCGCTTCCATATATTGTTGAGTACCTGCGTAACCGGTGATTTTGCCCCAGCCTGCGGTAATGAACAGAATCGGCATTAAAATGCGTGCTACCAGTACACCAATATCTTCTAATTTTTTCATCTTACTCTCCACTGCACCTGTTCAGGCTGCTGATTGTTTTTTTGTGCAAAGGCGCGGTGTTAGCGTCATTGCTGTCGATGGAGAGAATCATAAACGGGGTGAATGATGATTGTTAGCAAGGAAAACTGTCAGATTTTTTCAAAAAATTTGAGAGATAAGGCCGGAATAGCTCCGGCCAGAGAAGGGGTTAACCGCGAAGTTGTTGCTGATTAATCGTATTTTTAACCAGACGCCAGGCACTCCATACACCAAAACCACGTCTGGCCCAGCGGACCAGCATATTCGGATGGCGAATCGTCCAGATAGCCATCACGCTGCTACCGACCAATGCCCAGGAGCGCAGATTCAACAGCATATTCCAGCGACGATCATAAGCGCCTGTTGCCTCCAGCCAGTCACGACGGCTGGCTGAAAGGTTCAGCCGTTGCTGTTGGATCTGACTGAGCAGTTGCGCTTTACGGCGTTCACGCTCGACTTTACCGCTCATGGGAACTCTCCTCGAGCAGCTGTCGATCGTTTGCCAGTTCACGGCGCGTATGGCGCAGTAAAGTGGATTTCCGCGATTTGCGTAATGTCCAGATGCCGCCAATCAACGCCAGAAGGAACAACACCACGGTGGTGGCAATCATCGCATTCAAACGATATTGCGGATCAACCGCCCAGATAATCAGCACCATCAGGCTCATAAGACCAAAAGCAGCGAAAAGCATCGTCAGGCCGAGCATCAGTAATAGCTGAAAGATATTGGCTTTTTCTTCTTCCAGCTCCACCACTGCCAGCCGTAGACGGGTCTCCACCATTTCGACCATGATGGTGACAATTCGCTGTCCGATGCCCAGAACGCTTTTTCCGGGCCCTTGTGCGTGATGAGTGTCCGCCATAATTAACGACGTGACAGCAGTACGCCCAGCACTACGCCGATGGCAGCGCCGATACCGACGCCCGTCCACGGATTTTCACGCACATATTCATCGGCACGCGCCGCCGCTTCACGGGTCTGTCTGGCAATGGCGTCGCCAGTTTCGCTCAGACGATAACGGCTCTGTTTAAGCGCCTGTTCAGCTTTGCTACGAATCTTACTCAACTCTTCTTTTGACTTCTCGCCTGAGGCGCTTAGCACCTCTTCCAGCGTATCGGACAGGGATTTCAGCTCAGCACGCAGATGTTCCGTAGTGTGTTCTTTCGACATAGTTTTCTCCAGGTGAGTAAGTAGTCACTGTTTTAGGTTAGTAGTCGCGCGCTTCCAGCTGTTTCAGCTCTTCCTGCGCTTCCGCCAGTTTCCTTTCTCGTTTAGCTATCTTATCGGCATCGCCTTTTTGTTTTGCCTGGGCTAAATCATGCTTACGTTCCGCCACCTTATCTTTCTGCTTTGCGATTCTCTTTTGATGATCGGCACGCAACTGGCTATCCGAACAATTCTCCCGAACTTCGCTAAGAGCTTTGTTCAGACCGTCGATACGATTCTGATTGTGATGTTTTTCGGCATAGTTGATTTCCTTGAGGATATTTTGCTCCTTTTCCTGACAAAGGGTAGTGGCATAACTACTGGTGCTGAGAGCAAAAAGAGAAACAGCAAAAGCGATGTGGTATTTCATTCTTGAACCTTCCATTGTGACTTGGCCCCATTACAGAGGGGCGATTGTCCAGATAACAAAGCGGTAGTATTACTTACCGCCTCATTAATCATAGCCAGTAACGACGAAACCACCAGAGGGAGTGATATAATTCGGATTACTGGAAGTTATCCGAAGCGATGGGAGTTGTCCCGCAGCCGGGTCAGCCATTGCATGGCCTGATTATTATCGTCCTGCTGCGCAATGATATAGCCATGAGGTAATGTTCTGTCGAGAACGACTTTTGCGGCGGCACTTTGGTCGCTGGAGTCAAATGTGATGAGCAGAGTGTCGTTTTTGGGGGTGATGCTTTTGAAAGGAATGCCGTGGGCGTCAAGATGATGCCAGATCGAAAAGCCATCTGGCATTGTTGTGCCTTGGTGAACGGCGCGGATCGCCAGTGTAGACTCCTGCTGGCGAACCGCTGACCATGCCAGCATCATCGTGCCGACCAGTAATAAAAGAGCTGCGCCTGACCAGGTTAGCTGACGAAGCGACATGCGAGGTATATGCATCCCTTACCCCCGATTTCCATATTTCTTTTTCCATAACACAACCAGAGAACCCGCCAGGCCAAACACCAGCAGAACCACCGGGAGCAGCATCAGGCATGACATCAGCTGATCCTCATACTTCAGGAATACCGGCGTCTTGCCGATCATGTAACCTAAGGTTGTCAGTATTAACACCCACAGAAGGCCGCTCATCCAGTTGAAGAACTGAAAACGTGCGTTATTAAGCCCTGACAGCCCGGCGATTGTAGGCAGCAATGTTCTGACAAATGCGATAAAGCGACCTATCAGCAGCGCCGATAAACCGTGTTTATGAAAAAGATGGTGTGCACGTTGGTGATAGTGCGCAGGCAAGTGAGAAAGCCAGTTTTGTACCGTTCGGGTATTACCCAGCCATCGCCCCTGTATGTAGCTGACCCAGCAGCCGAGGCTGGCGGCAACGGTAAGCAGCATAATTGTTTGCGGGTAGCCCATTGCACCTTTAGCAATCAATACGCCAACCAACACCAGTAAGCTGTCGCCCGGTAAAAAGGCTGCCGGAAGCAAGCCGTTTTCGAGGAACAAAATTACAAACAAGACAAAATACAACATGCCAATCATCGACGGATTGGCCAGTGTTTCAAAATCCTGCGCCCATAAGGCATGCAGTAATTGGGTCAAAAGTTCCATTCATTATTCCTGGTGTATCGGTTAACGCCACGCCGGTTTCAAATGATGCACTCCCGCCAGGTTATTGCTGTTTTTGTGTGAATTGCGGGTCGAGACACCAACACGGCCTGAACCATTCCCTGTTAAAACGTGAGATAAGAAAACATTCAATAGCATAAATTCAAATTGAATCTAATTGTAACAAAGGTCAACGTTGTTCGTTATCAAAATTACATGTCCGGGGAGTCTGATTTTGCGGGTTGAGGGCGAGGGAGGCGAGAGGATTTACACAGGCTGACACTTTATACTTTTCGCTTACCGACAAAGCGAACAGGCGCCTTGTAGCGCCTGTCAGATGGGGATTTTATTTGCTGTTGCTGGTGACCGTGTCGAGATGTACAACCGGGTTTTCCGCGAACAAATAGCGGTCGGCATTGAACTCGAAATCATCACTGGTTTCATTAAATAACATAATCTTCGTATTTTCGAGATGCTGCCACATAGCCAGCTTGGCGGCATGAGGATCTTTGCGAATCAACGCCTTGAGGATTTGATCGTGGTCATCACACCAGTTGTCGACGGTGCGGGAATCAATATGCTCGTGCAGTTTTTTCCAGTACGGGTTATGGCTACGCTGAGTCCACATCTTCTCAACGATAGCCGCCAGAGCAGAGTTCTGCGTCGCCAGGGCCACTTGAATATGGAACTGTAAATCCCACTCGGAGTCACGAAAGCATTGTTCGCCGCGTGCCTGCTCCTGGATCGCCATCAGTTTCATAATGTCCTGTTTGGTCACCTGGGTGGCGGCAAACTCAGCAATATTGCTTTCGATAAGCTGGCGCGCTTGCAGCAACTCAAATGGGCCGTAATTGGCGAATTCCATATTATCGTCAGCGGCCTGATGATGACGAGGCTGATTGGAAACCACATGAATGCCGGAGCCTTTACGGACTTCAACATAGCCTTCGACTTCCAGCATAATGATGGCTTCACGAACCACGGTACGGCTGACGTTTTTCTCATCGGCAATAAAGCGTTCAGCGGGAAGTTTATCACCCACCAGATAGACGCCCTGTTCGATGCGCTCTTTCAGGTCAGCGGCAAGTTGTTGATACAAACGGCGTGGTTCGGTGATTTCCATATGCGCTCCAGGCATGATACGGCAGACTATATTTGTTATACCACTTTTGCGAGATTAGCTCCACTCGCAGTGATTAAAAAGCCGCTTGGAGAAGGCGGCTTTGAAGGAAGATAAAACAGAGACTAAGCGTTAATGTTGAGGGGCGGGATCGTTATGTGCTTCCTGCGCCACCTCAATCGCCGGTTTGTTCTGCAATACAGTCCAGATAACCAGCGCACCCAGCAGGTCGAATACTGCCAGTACCGCGAACAGCGGGCTGAAGCCGATGGTATCAGCCAGCGCACCTACAACCAGTGCAAACAGCGTACTTGCCAGCCATGCGGACATCCCGGTCAGACCGTTTGCCGTTGCCACTTCGTTACGACCGAATACGTCAGAAGAGAGCGTAATCAGCGCGCCAGACAGTGCCTGGTGAGCAAAACCACCGATACACAGCAGCATAATCGCCACATACGGGTTGGTGAACAGACCGATCATACCCGGGCCAATCATCAACACTGCGCCCAGCGTTACGACCATTTTACGGGAGACAATCAGGTTCACGCCAAACCAACGCTGGAACAGCGGCGGCAGGTAACCACCGAGGATACAACCGAGGTCAGCAAACAGCATCGGCATCCAGGCGAACATCGCGATCTCTTTCAGGTTAAAGCCGTAAACTTTAAACATGAACAGTGGGATCCATGCGTTGAAAGTACCCCAGGCCGGTTCAGCCAGGAAGCGCGGCAGCGCGATACCCCAGAATTGACGGTTACGCAGGATCTGACCAACGGACATTTTCTTCGCCGTGCCAACCTGGTGCTGGGCTTCCTGACCATTAATAATGTAGTCACGTTCTTCATCGGTCAGATGTTTCTGGTCGCGCGGATGTTTGTAGAAAATCAGCCATGCCATCGCCCAGATGAAGCTCAGTGCACCAGAGATGATAAATGCCATCTGCCAGCTATGCATCACAATGGCCCACACCACCAGCGGTGGTGCAATCATCGCACCAATCGAAGAACCAACGTTAAAATAACCTACTGCAATGGAACGCTCTTTTGCCGGGAACCATTCGGAACTGGCTTTCAGACCCGCCGGGATCATCGCCGCTTCCGCTGCACCTACTGCACCACGGGCAACGGCCAGGCCACCCCAGCTACCTGCCAGCGCGGTGGCGCCACAGAATACTGCCCACAGCACAGCAAACATTGCGTAACCGATTTTCGTACCCAGAATATCCAGGACATAGCCCGCTACCGGTTGCATGACCGTATAAGCAGCAGAATAGGCTGCGATGATATAGGAATACTGTTGGGTGGAGATGTTTAACTCTTCCATCAGAGTCGGCGCAGCTGCCGCCACAGTGTTACGCGTAAGATAACCAAGCACGGTGCCGAGCGTCACCAGTGCGATCATATACCAACGTAACCCTTTAATTTTACGCATGTAAAACCTCATCGTTTTGTTATATCCGCAGGAAGCGCGGCGATCATCCCGCCAGAGGCTGAAGATGTTAGTTACGACCGGGTAACCGAAAAAAAACCGGCACGCCCCGAACGTTGCCATGAAAGTTTCGTGCTAATTCGGCTTCCGTACCGGTTAACCCGATTCATCTAATAAATGAATGAATCGGCAATTTGCATTCCGTCGACTTATGATTTGCGACGGCAGAAAGATAACTTGTCATACAACTTTAAAAGGTGAGAGCCATCACAAATGTGCGAATATTTGTGTGGGCATTATCTGAGGGCGGCGAGGCCAGTACTGACGCGGCTTGCAGCGCGATTTACCACTTTGAGAGTAAATTTTTTAACTTCATTTATTGATCTAACTCACGAAAATATCTTCAGGCTCTGGAAATTGGTGTGATAACTTTGTCAGCATCGCACCATAAGCAAGCTAGCTCACTCGTTGAGAGGAAGACGATAATGACTCCGTTTATGACTGAAGATTTCCTGTTAGATACTGAATTTGCCCGCCGTCTGTATCACGACTACGCAAAAGACCAGCCGATTTTCGATTACCACTGCCATTTGCCGCCACAGCAGATCGCGGAAGACTATCGCTTTAAAAACTTGTATGACATCTGGCTAAAAGGCGATCACTATAAATGGCGTGCTATGCGTACCAACGGTGTGGCTGAGCGTCTGTGTACCGGTGATGCGACTGACCGTGAAAAATTTGACGCCTGGGCAGCAACCGTTCCACACACTATCGGTAACCCGTTATACCACTGGACGCACCTTGAACTGCGCCGTCCGTTCGGTATCACCGGAAAACTGCTGTCTCCGTCTACTGCGGATGAAATCTGGAACGAATGTAATGAACTGCTGGCGCAGGATAATTTCTCCGCGCGCGGCATCATGAAGCAAATGAATGTGAAAATGGTCGGCACCACCGACGATCCGATCGATTCTCTGGAGCATCATGCAGAGATCGCTAAAGACGGTTCTTTCACCATTAAAGTGCTGCCGAGCTGGCGCCCGGATAAAGCGTTCAATATCGAACAGGCGACCTTCAACGACTACATGGCGAAGTTGGGCGAAGTTTCTGATACCGATATTCGCCGCTTTGCGGATCTGCAAACTGCCCTGACCAAACGTCTGGATCACTTCGCTGCTCACGGCTGTAAAGTGTCTGACCACGCACTGGATGTGGTGATGTTTGCCGAAGCGAGCGAAGCGGAACTGGATAGCATCCTGGCACGTCGTCTGGCGGGCGAAACCCTGAACGAGCACGAAGTGGCACAGTTCAAAACTGCGGTACTGGTGTTCCTTGGCGCAGAATATGCTCGTCGTGGCTGGGTACAGCAGTACCACATCGGCGCACTGCGTAATAACAACCTGCGTCAGTTCAAACTGCTGGGACCGGATGTCGGCTTCGATTCTATTAATGACCGTCCGATGGCAGAAGAACTGTCTAAACTCCTGAGCAAACAGAACGAAGAAAACTTGCTGCCGAAAACCATTCTCTACTGCCTGAACCCGCGCGATAACGAAGTGCTGGGGACTATGATCGGTAACTTCCAGGGCGAAGGTATGCCGGGCAAAATGCAGTTCGGTTCCGGCTGGTGGTTTAACGACCAGAAAGACGGTATGGAACGTCAGATGACCCAACTGGCGCAGCTCGGTCTGCTGAGCCGCTTTGTCGGTATGCTGACTGACAGCCGTAGCTTCCTGTCATACACCCGTCACGAATACTTCCGCCGCATTCTGTGCCAGATGATCGGTCGCTGGGTGGAAGCGGGCGAAGCACCGGCGGACATCAACCTGCTGGGCGAGATGGTGAAAAATATTTGCTTTAACAATGCGCGTGACTACTTCGCCATTGAACTGAACTAAGGTCTGGGGTTGATATGCAATACATCAAGATCCATGCGCTGGATAACGTCGCGGTCGCTTTAGCAGATTTGGCTGAAGGCACAGAAGTCAGTGTTGATAACCAGACTGTTACGCTGCGCCAGGATGTTGCTCGTGGACATAAATTTGCGTTAACGGATATCGCAAAAGGGGCCAACGTCATTAAATATGGCCTGCCGATTGGTTATGCATTGGCGAATATTGCTGCGGGAGAACACGTTCACGCCCACAATACGCGCACGAATCTGAGCGATCTGGATCAGTATCGCTATCAACCTGATTTTCAGGAACTGCCTGCGCAAGCGGCAGATCGTGAAGTACAGATCTACCGTCGCGCTAACGGCGATGTCGGTGTGCGTAACGAATTATGGATCCTGCCAACCGTGGGCTGTGTCAACGGTATTGCACGGCAGATCCAGAACCGTTTTCTGAAAGAGACGAATAACGCCGAAGGCACTGACGGCGTATTCCTCTTCAGCCACACTTACGGCTGTTCTCAATTGGGCGACGATCACATCAATACCCGCACCATGCTGCAAAACATGGTGCGTCATCCGAACGCGGGCGCCGTGCTGGTAATCGGTCTGGGTTGTGAAAACAACCAGGTTGCCGCGTTCCGTGAAACGCTGGGTGATATCGATCCTGAACGTGTTCATTTCATGATCTGCCAACAGCAGGATGATGAAATTGAAGCCGGGGTCGAGCATTTGCATCAGTTGTATAACGTGATGCGCCACGACAAGCGCGAGCCGGGCAAGCTTAGCGAACTGAAGTTTGGTCTGGAGTGCGGCGGTTCTGACGGCCTTTCCGGTATTACGGCGAACCCGATGCTCGGTCGTTTCTCTGACTACGTGATTGCTAACGGCGGCACCACCGTGCTGACCGAAGTACCTGAGATGTTCGGCGCGGAACAGCTTCTGATGAGCCATTGCCGTGACGAAGCGACGTTTGAAAAATTTGTGACGATGGTCAATGACTTCAAGCAGTACTTTATTGCCCATGACCAGCCTATCTACGAAAACCCATCGCCGGGGAACAAAGCAGGCGGTATCACTACGCTGGAAGATAAATCTCTCGGTTGTACCCAGAAAGCAGGTTCCAGCGAAGTCGTTGATGTACTGCGTTATGGCGAGCGTCTGAAAACGCCGGGGCTGAACCTGTTAAGCGCGCCGGGTAACGATGCCGTAGCGACCAGCGCACTGGCGGGAGCGGGCTGTCATATGGTGCTGTTCAGTACCGGTCGCGGCACACCTTATGGTGGCTTTGTGCCAACGGTGAAAATCGCCACTAACAGCGAACTGGCGGCGAAGAAAAAACACTGGATCGATTTTGATGCCGGCCAGTTGATCCACGGTAAAGCGATGCCGCAGTTGCTGGACGAATTTATCGATACCATCGTTGAGTTTGCCAACGGTAAGCAAACTTGCAACGAGCGTAATGACTTCCGTGAGCTGGCGATCTTTAAAAGCGGCGTAACGTTGTAAAATCGAAATAAGTTGTTAATAAAAGGCGGCGTTTCATAATGTGAATCGCCGTTTAAGACTGTTGATAAACGCATAGTTGCCTGATGCACTTCGCTTATCAGGCCTACGTCGAGATTTGCAATATAGTAAAATTGCACGATCTTGTAGGCTGGATAAGGCGTTTACACCGCATCCGGCAAAAAATGAGACGCACTTTGTCAGCAATCTGAAGTGGCGTTTCTCTCTCGAAGCACCGTTGTTTTGTCCAGACCTGCTAAGGATTTATCATGACCGCGTATTGGCTGGCCCAGGGCGTGGGTGTCATCGCTTTTCTGATTGGTATCACGACATTTTTCAATCGCGATGAACGTCGCTTCAAAATACAGCTCTCTGTTTATAGCGCCATTATTGGCGTGCATTTTTTCCTGATGGGAACGTATCCCGCAGGCGCCAGCGCCATTCTTAATGCCATTCGAACATTAATTACTTTACGCACACGCAGCCTGTGGATTATGGCGATCTTCATCGTGCTGACAGGAGGAGTTGGTCTGGCGAAGTTCCATCATCCCATGGAGCTGCTGCCGGTTATTGGCACGATTGTCAGTACCTGGGCGCTATTTCGCTTTAAAGGACTGACCATGCGCTGCGTGATGTGGTTTTCTACTTGTTGCTGGTTAACTCACAACATTTGGGCCGGGTCGATTGGCGGCACGATGATTGAGGGTAGTTTTCTGCTAATGAATGGCCTGAACATCATTCGTTTCTGGCGTATGCAGAGAAGGGGAATTGATCCGTTTAAAGTGGAGAAAACCCCTTCCGCCGTAGACGAAAGGGGCTAAACATTAGTTCCGCAGGGCGCTATTCGCCAGGCGAGCATCTTCAGCCTGGCACGCTGCTGCGGTGAATAACACGTCAGTTGAAGAGTTCAGCGCGGTTTCGCAGGAATCTTGCAATACACCAATAATAAAGCCGACAGCAACCACCTGCATGGCGATATCGTTCGGAATGCCGAACATATTACAGGCCAGTGGGATCAGCAGCAGAGAACCCCCCGCCACTCCCGATGCGCCGCAGGCACACAGGGAGGCGACAACGCTCAACAGCAGCGCCGTTGGCAGATCCACCGGAATACCCAGCGTATTAACTGCTGCCAGCGTTAACACGGTAATGGTGATAGCCGCGCCTGCCATATTGATGGTGGCCCCCAGCGGAATAGAAACGGAATAGGTATCACGATCCAGATTCAGCTTTTCGCACAGCGCCATATTTACCGGAATATTCGCCGCCGAACTACGGGTGAAGAAGGCATACACGCCACTTTCGCGCAGGCAGAGCAGAACTAACGGGAACGGATTGCGACGAATTTTCCACCACACCAGCAGCGGGTTAACGACCAGCGCTACCAGCAGCATACAGCCAACCAGAACGACCAGTAGCTGAGCATAGCCCCACAGCGTGTCAAACCCGGTGGTGGCCAGAGTGGAAGACACTAGGCCAAAAATACCGATCGGCGCGAAGCGAATCACCAGTTTCACCATAAAGGTGACGGCATTCGACATATCGTTGATCAGGTTTTTGGTTGTCTCGTTGCCATGACGCAGCGCGAAACCAAGACCAATCGCCCACACCAGAATCCCGATGTAGTTGCCTTTCAGCAACGCGTCGATGGGGTTAGAAACCATGCTCATTAGCAATCCGCGCATCACTTCCACAATATCTGATGGCGGGGAAATATCGCCTGCGCTGGTGGACAAATGCAACGTGGAAGGGAACGCGAAGCTGAAGACAACCGCAGTAAGGGCGGCAGAGAAGGTACCTAATAAATAGAGAAACAGAATAGGGCGAATACTGGTTTTTTGCCCGTGTTGGTGATTAGCGATGGAAGCCATAACCAGCATCAGTACCAGAACTGGCGCTACGGCTTTCAGGGCACCGACGAACAAAGTGCCTAACAGGCCAACAGCCTCAGCGGCCGGTTTTGAGATCCATGCCAGAAGAATCCCCAGTATGAGACCGACCAGAATTTGCTTTACCAGGCTGCCATGAGCGAAACGCTGGAATAGCCCAGACGAACGTTGCGTAGTCATTTTTCGATCCTTTCATTGTGTTGTTGCACATTCCTGGTGCGTTCTGTCGACGCATCTTTCAGGATGTAACAAAGTGTTTGCAAGGTCGAGTATAAGGAAAGTTACAGCTTCGGGAAGCGAAAAATACTGGATTTTAAAGAGAGGTCATATTTTGCAACTTAATGGTTACATTTATTTGACATAAACAGAGGGAAGGACTGACTACTAAGGCTGATTAGATAACATATGGGCAAAACTATTTGGAATATGAGAACGGTTGCGCTCCTTTAATGTGCAATGCCATATCAAGTCGCTGGTGCAGGGAGCGCGCAGGGGGCGGCCAATCGCCGCCAACACCCATGCGCTCTTTTTGTAAAGAGCTATAAGCCGATTACATAATTAATGGCTCATCTTTGTCTGGAATGAGTTATCTCCAGTAATGGCTTAATATGCAGCGAATCATTCTCCCCGCTGCTTATCATGCCGATAATTCACCCACGCGTTGATAATAAACGTTATCACCAGAATGCCAAACACCACGCCCAGTGAGACGGCGATCGGAATATGGTAGAAATCGACAATCAGCATCTTGATACCGATAAACACCAGAATCACCGCCAGACCATATTTGAGCATCGAGAAACGCTCTGCCACGCCCGCCAGCAGGAAATACATCGCACGCAGGCCGAGGATCGCAAACAGGTTTGAGGTCAGCACGATGAACGGGTCAGTGGTCACGGCGAAGATAGCCGGAATGCTATCCACGGCGAAAATCACGTCGCTCAACTCCACCAGAATCAACACCAGCATCAGCGGCGTGGCATACAACAGGCCATTCTTGCGCACAAAGAAATGCTCGTTGTCGATGGTGTCGGTCATGCGCAAATGACCGCGCAGCCAGCGCACCAGCGGCTTATCGCCGATTCCTGATTCATCTTCATGAGCCAGCGCCATCTTCACGCCGGTAAACAGCAGGAATGCGCCGAAGATATACAGGATCCAGTCGAACTGTGAAATCAGCCAGCTACCGGTGAAGATCATAACGGTACGCAGAACAATCGCCCCGAGTACGCCATATACCAGCACGCGCCGTTGTAGCGCCGCCGGAACAGAGAAATAGCTGAACAACATCAGCCAGACAAAGACGTTATCGACCGCCAGCGATTTTTCAATCAGATAACCCGTGAGGAAAGCCAGTGCCTGCGGGTCGGCAACTTCGCGTCCCTGGGTTTGCACCAGATACCACCAGAAAGCGGCGTTAAACAGTAATGACAGCGTCACCCAGACCAGCGACCAGGCCGCAGCCTGTTTCATGGTCATGGCATGTGCGCCACGACGCCCCTGCAACAACAGGTCGATAGCCAGCATAATGGCGACAACGACAGCGAATCCGCCCCATAACAACGGCGTGCCGACAGTATTCATAGAAGTTCCTTACACATAAAAAAACGGCCAACGTCGGAAGACGTCAGCCGCTGCTTTTTATGCATAGACCTCGCCTTCCGGCAAGGTCTCACTTACAACAAAAAAGGAATACGTCTGCGTATTCCTTTCAGATTGGTGACAAAGTGTCTTTGTTAATGCCGGATGCGGCGTGAACGCCTTATCCAGCCTACAAAACCATGCAAATTCAATAGATTGCCGGAACAATGTAGGCCTGATAAGCGAAGCGCATCAGGCAACTTTACGTTTGCCATCAGTCTGAAAGGAACACATCTGCGTATTCCTTTCGGGTTGCCCGGTGACCGGATGTGGTTTTGCACACATCGTAATGACGATCGACCGACAATGAAGTTACTCCCCTTTGCAGGTAACAAAGTATGACAGACCATTCATCCAGTCAATGGTCTGTTACATACCTTTTACACTGCTTTACGGTAACCATTATTGCTTTACGCTATCTGCCGGAAAAACTACCCCGGTCTGGCGGCGGATCTCGGTCAGCAGTTTGGCAGTGATGCGACTGACTGCCAGCCCCGGATGATTAACCAGATGCTCATCCACCAGTTCAGCAAACAACTCTGCTTCGTAGAGCATGGTATTAATATGCTGTGGCTGAGTGAGATCCTGCATCTGGCTGCCGCGCGGCACAAAGCAGACTTTCTGACATTCAGACAGTTTTTCAATCACCAGCGATCCCGCTTCGCCCTGAATCTCGCTCGCCAGTACAGAATCGCTGACTTTTGAGTGCTGCAAGGTGACGCTGAAATCACCGTAATCCATCACCACTACGCCGTGAGCATCCACACCGCTATCCAGCAAACTGGCGGTCGCCTGCACGTTTTTCGGTTCGCCAAATAACGCCACCGCTGCTGCCAGACAGTAAAAACCGATATCCATAATCGAACCGTTAGAGAACACTGGGTTAAAGGTGTTGGGATTCTCGCCGTTCAGATAACGTTGATAACGCGAGGAATACTGGCAATAGTTGAAAAAAACTTTACGCAGTTTGCCGACTTTCGGCAGCATCTGGCGTAACAAATGAAAATTAGGCAGGTAGGCTGTTTTAAACGCTTCAAACAGCACCACCTGGTTTTCCCGCGCGCAAGCAATGGCGGCGTCCACTTCCGCCAGGTTCGACGCCAGCGGCTTCTCGCAAATCACGTGAATTTTGTGGCTAAGGAAAAGTTGCGTCTGGGGAAAATGCAGGGCGTTTGGACTGGCAATATACACCGCGTCAATAGCATCGCTTTCTGCCATCGCTTCCAGCGACGTAAACAGATGTTCGACAGAAAAATCATTAGCGAAGTGCTGGGCCTGTTCAAGGCTGCGGGAATAGACGGCGGTTAACTTATATTTGCCGCTCTCATGGGCGGCCTCGACGAACTGGCGGGTGATCCAGTTGGTACCAATCACGGCGAAACGTATCATAACGCGGGGTTACTCCATAAAGGGATTCTGTCGTCAATGTAGCACGCCTTTTTCATCTTCGACGTGCGCAGATACGCATTATTCTTTCGCCGGACAGCCATGCTCACTAAACGGGCCAATCATGACCGATGGCCCCAGATATTTCGGCTGACGATGGAGGATTTTCGCGTCAATCACCGCGCTGACTCTGGCGAGTTTCTCTCGCAGGCGAACCAACTTTCCGCGTCCTTTCTCCAGGTCTGGAGCGTTAAACCCGATGGCGTCTATGTTGTATTGTTTTGCCAGCCAGATAGCGCGTTGGTTATGAAATTCCTGCGAAATAATGGTGATATGGTTTTCACCAAAAACCTTATTGGCGCGAACCACAGAATCGAGAGTTGAGAAACCTGCGTAATCACAGAAAATCGCTTTGGCCGGGACGCCTTTAGCGATTAATGCCTGTTGCATTCCAGAAGCTTCATCGTAATTTTTACTTCCGTTATCGCCGCTGACGAGTAGCCACTTTACTTTTCCTGCGTGGTACAACGCTGCTGCGCTATTCACTCGCCGGGTAAAATAATTATTACCGGGTTTAGCCCCCAGTAGCAGCCCAACGTTACGTGCCGGAACAGCATCAACATCGCTCCAGGTCAGTTGTTGACTAGCTTTGACCATCGTCCGATCGGCGATAAAAATCATCGCTCCCGCTGCGAGCAACAGAAAACAGGCAATCTTGAGAGCCCGGCGAGAAAAACAAACGCGGCGGAGAAAGCAGGCAAATGCGCGCAACATGGTCGTTATCCTTAACGAAAGAGGAGAGGCCGATTGTAGGCGTTAACGGTG
>NZ_BBMY01000067.1 GCF_000759775.1 Escherichia albertii NBRC 107761 = DSM 17582 | reverse complement strand
AGAACCGCCGAAAATCTCTGGCGTATTTTGCAGGAACATATGCCGGGCGATTTAATTCAGCAGATATCAATGGAAAAACCAGCGCGCCGTTATTGATGGCGTGCTGAAAAAGATCAGCCCCGACGCCAGCCCTTATCCGGCTGGCGTTTCTTTCAGGAGAATAATGCTGTCGATTGAATATCCTACCCGCGCCCAAACTCCAGCCGCTGCACATTCACCATCCCTGGTTTTTCTCCGGCACTGACATCAATTTGTGTCACCCGCAACGCATATTTTTCATTCAACGTATTAAGCCAGTCCAGGAGATCATTAAATACCACAGGGTCTATCCAGACCTGAATATTCTCCCCGCGTTCGGCTATCCGCTTGATAACCACAAAATGTGCAAAAGCGCTGTCGCTGATGACTCGCGATATCTGTGCCGGCGTTGTCGTGCCGGATTTTCGTGCCGCAATAATATTCGGCGCGGCGCTCTGCAGCCGGGTATTCATCGCCGCCAGTTGTTGCAACGTTGTCTCCTGTTGCTCAATCCGTTCACTCAGCGGTTGCCAAATGAGGACGTAATATCCGACGCTAAACAGGAACACCATTGCTGCCAGCAACATCCCCTTTTCGCGCGGTGAACGCCCCGCCAGATGCTGTGACAGCCAGTGTTCGCCCCGACTTAACTGCCGCTCACGCCATTGCTGAAAATAGCGAATGTATTTATCGCGTAACATATTATTTCCTCCGCAGCGTTACGCCGCCTGAAACTGCATCACCCTCTTTTTGTAACGCGTCCTGTTGCACCACAAAATCTGCCGCCAGTGCGGTACGCAGTTTGTCGAAGCTGGCAAAATTCGCCGCCCGTAACTGGAGGTGAAGCGTCTGGCGTTTTTGATCAAAGGTGAAACCGCGCATCTCAATATCAGTAAGTGACGCTGATTTCAGAGTGCTGGCGATCGCAGACAGTTGACCGAGTAGATCAGCATCGTCGGTCTGCGGACGATATTTTTTCAGCGCCATCGTGATCTGCGAGCGTAAATTCACAATTCGCTTCTGTTCAGGGAACAGTTTTAAGAACTGCTTCTCTGCCTGAGTGCGGCTTTGCGCCACTTGTTCGCTGACGCTCCATAACGTCACACCCCGCTCCACGGCTAACGCAACCAGAATCAGCAATATTGGCAGAACCATCACCCGCCAGCGCGCCCACTGTTTTCGGTAGCTGACGCGGGGCTGCCACGGCCCTGTCAGCAGGTTCCCTTCAGGTTCGCCACAGGGGGTTATAGCAGGTAGAGTCGTAACGGTCAGGCGTTCAGCGTCTGCGCCAGCCCATGCAGATAGCTCTTCCGGTGCAATGCCGACCACCGTCAGCGAAAGCGGTAAATCCTGCTCATTGAGCTGTGCGCGAAACATGGCCGGGGCCAGCGCCCGTCCGGCGCTCCATCCCCGGCATTCATCGATTCGGCAGATAACCCGTTGCGCATCGCCAGCCATATAGCCACAGGGAATGGACATCCAGTCCGGTGCAACGGTAACGCGGGTGATGCCATTAGCCTGCAACCAATCTGCAATATTGCGCATATGTTGCTGGTGTATCACTGCCACGGTAGCCTGCTGTTGGTCAATTTTCAGCGGTGCAAAATGCAGCTCGTCGATATCCTGATTCAGCTCTTCTTCCAGTAAAGCAGGCAGAATCGTCTGTACCTGCTTGCGGGGAACATCAGGCAGTTCAACCTGCCAGACGCTTATCCATTCGCCGGGAATATAGAGTCGAATCGTGTCTGTTTGCAGCCATTGCTGGAGATATTCGTCGGCGACGTCAGGCCAGATGCCGTGCTCCGTGTCGGCGGTACGGCGTTGCCAGCGAACAGGATCGGAGGCACAAAGCGGAAAAAAAATCTCAAGTACAGAACTCACTCACTTTCTCCTGTCTGATGCCAGAGAACAGAAAAGTGTTGTGGGCCCATGCGGACAATTAACGAATTCATCGTCAGTTCAATCTCATTCACGGTGATGTCTGAACGCAACCAGAAGTAATTGCTGTCCACGCTCAGGACGGTTTTTAGTTGTTTTTTTGTACGCTCATCGACATCAGCAAGGAGCGGCTGCGCAAGAAACTGATCGACATCCTCCCAGCCCTTCGCCGGACGTTGTTGCAATAACGTCCGCGCCTGAGTGGGGCTTAACCACGGGTCGAACAGTGCCTCAATAATGGCGCTTTGCGTGACGTCTAAGGTGTTGATGTTGATTTGCTGGCTGTCCATCGGCAGCGCACAGACCAACGGTTTCAGTTTTTTATAGAGTCCGGCGTCCATTCCCTGCACTACGCGCATTTCGCTGATATCGGCCAGCGGTTGATTGGCGGCGTAGAAAGGCACCGAGCGGGCGAGATATTCACTGTCTTCCCGGCCCAGACGTGTCTGTACGCTGCGGTCCTCATCAATAAACTCCCACAGACTTTCTGCTATCAGCTCGGCCCGATAAGCAGGAACATCGAGGCGCGTGATCAGGGCAATCAACTGTTGCACCGCGAGCGGACGTGAAGCCGTTGTTGAGCGGGCGAGAGCATTCAGGTTAAAACAGGCCTGGGCGTCGCGCAGAGTGACGGCAATTTGCCCCTGCGGCAGTGGGAAAAAACGAGGTCCGGCAGCCCACGGCTGCGCCAGGTGCACACGCTTTTCATTTTTCAGGCTCAGACTGAGCGCGCTCAGCGCCAGGCTTTCCGCACTGGCGCTGTACCACAATGCTTGTTGGTATTCCTGCTGACTGCGCGTTCTCCCCAGTTGCTGCTGCATCCGCCCGGAAAGCGTGATAGTCACCAGCATCATAACCGCCAGCAATACCAGCACCACGACCAGTGCCATTCCGCGTTTGGGGGGTGAGATAATCATGATAACTGCGGCCCACGTAACAACCAGATGCGTTCAATCTCGCCCCATTGCGGCGAATGCAGGGTCATGCGCACCGCCACAGGGATCGCCTGCAGCGACGACCAGCTCTCCTGCCAGCGCGTGCCATCGTAGAACTGCAAACGGAGTGAATCTGCCGGAATCAATTTTTGCATTGTTGGCTTCACGCTGCCTGCGGCATCGGTCAGCGGCCAGGCTAACCGCTCCAGGTAGCCGTCATGAATGCGGTAACCGACGGAGATCAGATTACTGCGCGGCAGGCGCATCAACGGATTGACCACGCCACCGCGCACAAAACGCATTCCTTCACTCTCAGACGCCAGCACGCCAGCGCCCGCCAGCAACGTCGGTTCCCGCTGGCCCTGCTCGCCTCTTACCGGACGCGGCATCATTTGTGTCAAATCGTGGCTCAGAAAACTCATCGTTTGCTGCATGAGATTTAGTTTTTGATCGTGTTCCGAGACAGCACTGTTCACGCGTGTGACACCGTTTGTCACCTGCTGTGCCATTAATGCCAACGAGGCAAAAATCGCAATCGCAATCAGCATTTCCAGTAATGTGAAGCCAGAGCGAATCTTTCTCACTGCTGACCTCCTGTGGCGCTGAACCACGCGCGTCGTGACTGAATCACCGACGAAAAATCTTCGCGACGGCTGACTTCAATATCCACCGCCTGAAGCAACGCATTGCCTGTATTCAGAGGAATGGTTCGCCAGTACCAGCGGCTACCCGCCATTTCGCTCTCGCCCTGATGCCTGACCGCCCGCTGCTCGCGAGTCATCAGGTAGAGCAGTGCGGTCTGGTTTTCAGCTACCCAGCCAGCCACCGTTTTTTCCTCAAGGACTTGCTGATTACTCAGCGCGCCGCTGGCTATCTGTAACACCGCCATGGCGGCCAGTGCAAAAATCGCCAGTGCGAGCATCACTTCCAGCAAGGTAAAACCACGTTTCATAGCGTCCTCTCATCACATTGATTGAGAGATAACGCGCCATCGTGCGCCAGTTTCACCGCCCAGCATTCACTTTGCTCCGCAGAGTAAAAGCGCAACGTAAACGGCGTGGCGGGCTCAAAAGGCGAGAAACGGATCTGCGGCGTTTTCTTTTTCGCCTCTTTTTGCAGCTCCAGCTCAATATCATGCAGCGTCAGGCGGCGACGTTGCAGCTCCAGCGCGTATTCCTTCTGCCAGATATCACTCCCGGGTTGTAGCAGCATCTGCACCTGTTTCGGCACTGTGACCTGCGTCGGTAACCGGGCCGTGGAAACAGGCAGCCAGCGCCCCTGACGACGCTGCATAAACTGGTAGCCGGGCGGGTCGATTAGCACACCGAGTGTTTGCCCTTCGATCACCGCCTTATCCTTAAACTGCGCAAAACGGGCCAGAAAATCCTGCGCCGCTTTTTTCGCAGGTGGTTCAGAACGGGTCGCAAAAGTTTGCACCACGCCCGCACTGGCAAGGCCGATAAGGAAAATCACCAGCATGATTTCCAGAAGAGTGAATCCGCGTCTGGGCACTGATTACTGAAACTCCTGCAAATTCCAGTTACCGATATCTGCACCAGCGCCTTCCCCATTTTCCTGGCCATCCGCCCCTAAGGTGTAAACATCAAACAGCCCTTTTTCACCCGGACTGAGATACTGATAATCGTTGCCCCACGGATCTTTTGGCAATCGCTTGATGTACCCACCAGTACGGTAATTGCGGGAATCCGCCATATTGCCCGGTTGCTGGATCAGCGCTTCCAGCCCCTGTTCGGTGGTCGGATAACGCCCGTTATCCAGTCGGTACATATCCAGCGCGTTTTCCAGCGCCACAATATCGCTAATGGCTTTTTGCCGATCTGCTTTCTCTTTGTTACCTAACAGGTTAGGCACCACCAGACTTGCCAGAACGCCAAGAATAACAATCACCACCATCACTTCCAGCAGGGTAAAACCTGCCCGTGGTTTTTGCGTGCGGGATAACGAATTCATGTGATAACTCCGTAAATTACATTCCAACCATATTGTTCAGTTGCAGCATCGGCTCGAGAATAGCAATGACGATAAACAGCACCACGCCCGCCATCATCACCACCAGCGCCGGTTCAAACAGTCCTAACGCCAGCCCTACCTGGGTATCAAACTCCCGTTCCTGGTTGACTGCGGCCTGCTCAAGCATGGTTTCCAGTTCGCCGCTCTGCTCGCCGGAGGCGATCATGTACAGCATCATCGGCGGGAACAGGCGCAACTCCGTCAGTGCTGCACGCAGGCTGCTTCCTTCGCGGACGCGATCTGCCGCCAGCAGCAGTTGCTGCTCGACATAACGATTTGCCGACACGGCAGCGGCGGTCTGAATACCTTCCAGCAACGGAACGCTACTGGCGGTGAGGATGCTTAAGGTGCGGGAAAAGCGCGCCGTATTTAGCCCGCGAGCGACCCGCCCGATAACAGGCAGGCGCAGCAGGGTTTTATCCCAGCGCAGGCGCATAGCGGGATTTTTGAGTAGCCGTTGCCCCAGTACCAGAAGCCCCAGCAATCCCGCCAGCCAGTAAACGCCGCTGGTCTGTAAAGCGTCGCTCATGGCGATGAGCATTCGGGTGGAGGCAGGCAGCGCATGTCCGAGGTGATCAAACTGTTCGATGATTTTCGGCACCACTGCCGTCAGCAAAATAGTGACCACGCCCGTTGCCACCACCAGCAGTACCAGCGGGTAGAGCATCGCCTGCAGCAGGCGTGATTTCAGACGCTGCCGCTGTTCGGTGTAATCCGCCAGGCGATTAAGCACCACGTCGAGATGCCCGGATTTTTCTCCGGCGGCGACCATCGAACAAAACAGCGAGTCAAAGACGCGGGGATGTTCGCGCAGGCTGTCCGACAGAGTGTAACCTTCCTGAATCCGGCTGCGCAGCGCCATTCCGAGGCTTTTTACATGCAGTTTTTCACTTTGCTCACTGACCGCCTGTAAGCAGGTTTCCAGCGGCATTGCTGCCTGTACCAGCGTTGCCAGTTGGCGAGTGAACAGCGCCAGATCGGCCGCCGCCACGCGACGATGTGCGTGTCGCCGACGCTGCAACAATCCCCCTGTCGAAGCATTCATTCGGGCTTCAATGTGCACGGGAATGAGTTCTTTTCCACGTAACAACTGACGGGCGTGACGCGCGGAATCCGCCTCAATCATACCTTTGGTTTTGCGACCATTACGCTGTAGCGCCTGATAGTAAAACAGTGCCATTACGCCTCCATGGTTACCCGCAGAACTTCATCAAGAGAGGTCTCTCCAGCGAGTACTTTCTCAATGCCGTTACTGCGGATACCTGCGGAGTGTTGCCGGACATAACGTTCCAGCTCCAGTTCCCCGGCCTGACGGTGGATCAAATCACGCAATGTGGCGTCCACCACAATCAGTTCATGGATGGCGGTACGCCCGCGAAAACCTTTGTGATTACAGGCGGGGCAGCCCTGCGGATGGTACAGGGTGACGGTATGCACGTTGCTAATTCCCATCAGACGTTTTTCTTCGTCAGTGGCAGGCCGGGCCTGGCGGCAGTCGTGGCACAGCGTTCGAACCAGTCGCTGCGCCATCACGCCCGTCAGGCTGGAAGAGAGCAGGAAAGGCTCCACGCCCATATCCTGCAAACGCGTGATCGCCCCCACCGCCGTGTTGGTATGCAGTGTGGAAAGCACCAGGTGTCCGGTAAGTGAAGCCTGCACGGCGATTTCTGCGGTTTCGGTATCGCGGATCTCACCGACCATCACCACATCCGGGTCCTGACGCAAAATCGCGCGCAGGCCACGGGCGAAGGTCATGCCGACACGGGTGTTGACCTGCGTCTGGCCGATCCCTTCAATCATGTATTCGATAGGGTCTTCAACCGTAAGAATGTTGCGCGAGTGGTTGTTCAGCTCCTGCAATCCGGCGTACAGCGTGGTGCTTTTGCCGGAACCTGTCGGCCCTGTCACCAGAAAGATGCCGTGCGGTTTGTGCAGTAGCTGACGCAACTGCGCGGTCAGTTCGTGACTCAAACCCAGACGTTCCAGCGTCAGGCGGGCCTGGTTTTTGTCCAGCAGTCGCAGTACCACGCGCTCGCCCCAGGCGGAAGGCATGGTGGAGACACGCACGTCAATCGCCCGACCACCCAGCAGCAGCGCAATACGACCATCCTGCGGCACGCGCTTTTCGGCGATATCCAGCCGCGCCATCACTTTGATACGCGATACCAGTAGCGAGGCCAGTTTGCGCCCTGGACGCAACATTTCATGCAACGTGCCGTCAACGCGAAAACGGATCACCAGACTCTTTTCAAACGTCTCGATGTGGATATCCGAAGCGCCTTCTTTAATCGCCTCTGCCAGCATGGCGTTGATCAGTTTGATGATCGGTGCATCGTCGTCGCTTTCCAGCAGATCCTCGGTTTCCGGCAGCTCCTCCGCGAGGGTAAAAAAGTCCTCGGCGGAGCCGATATCTTCCATCAACTGACGCGCCTCGGAAGAGTCCCGCTGCCAGACCGCATTCAGTCGCTGTTCAAATTCAGCCTCGTCGATTTGCCGTAGCGTAAAGGGTGCGCTCAGCCCCCGCTGCAGCTCCTGCAAAACAGAGAGCGACAGCGGATGAACGTGGAGGATCTCCAGCGACGCTTCGCACCATGCCACCAGGCTAAACCGACGGCTGAAACTGTAGGGCAGGCGCACGGCGTTAGCCGTGGTTTCCTGTGCTACAGGCGCCATTAACGCGTTCTCCCGGCATTAAGGAACGCGCGAACTTCCGGCGGTAAAGCCTGGTTTTGCGCAGGCAATACCGGCTGTGAAGTATGCGGCATCAGGCTTAACCCTTGCTCGTCGCGATAGATCTGCTCGGCACGCATATAGTTATATTTGCGCTGCGATACACCGTCTGCCGCCATACCGTCACGCAGAATGGTCGGGCGGATAAACACCATCAGGTTACGTTTTTCTTTTTTATCCGCCGTCGATTTAAACAGGTTGCCAATCAACGGGATATCGCCCAGCAACGGTACTTTCGCCACACTTTCTCCCGCCTGGTCGTCCATCAGACCGCCAAGCACGATCAGTTCGCCGTCGTTAGCCAGTACGGTGGTTTTCAGTTTGCGCTCGCCAAATACCACGTCGAGGCTGGTCTGTCCTTCCACCTTCGAGACTTCCTGTTCAATCACCATCTGTACCGCATTACCTTCGTTAATCTGCGGCGTGACTTTCAGCATGATGCCGACTTTTTTCCTCTCTACTGTATTGAAAGGATTGCTGTTATTGGAGCCAACGGTAGATCCAGTTAATACAGGAACGTCCTGGCCCACCATGAAGAAGGCTTCCTGGTTGTCCAGTGTGGTGATGCTCGGTGTGGAGAGGACGTTAGAGCTGGAGTCATTTTTGACCGCCTGCACCAGCGCCATCCAGTCGCCTTTCACCACGCCAACCGCCGTACCGCTAAAGCCAGAAAGAAGCTGGGCGAGCGTGGAGAGGTCGCCGTTGGTCTCCGGGTTAATAGTGGTGGCGCCATTTTCGCTGATCACCGTGGAACCTTTCTGCGGCTTCGCCTGAGAAATGGCTGCTCCCAGCGTACCGATAGGAATCTGCGTGCCGTTGGCAAACTGCATTAATCCGGCATCTTTCGATGCCCACTGCACGCCAAAGTTGATATTGCTGCCTTCGGCAACTTCCACGATCAACGCCTCGACATGCACCTGAGCACGGCGAATATCCAGTTGTTCAATCACGCTTTGCAGCGACTGCATGATGTCCTGCGGCGCGGTAACAATCAGGGCATTACTGTGTTTGCTGGCAGCGATGGAGACAACCTCACGCCCGCTACCCACCGTGCCTTCCGCTTCTTCTTTGGCAGCGGTGAGCGTGCCGCTGACCTGTTTGAGAACATCAACCAGATCTTCCGCTTTGCTGTATTTGAGATAGAACACCTGGCTGTTGCCGCTACGCTCCATTTCTGAGTCCAGGCGACGGATCAAACGGCGCATTTTGTCTCGCGTGGCGGGATCGCCGCTGACAATCACGCTGTTGGTGCGTTCATCAGCAACAATTTGTGACTTCAGCGTTGCTGGCTGGTTCTCGCCGCTGTTTTTGGTCAGGCTTTCCAGCACACGGGCAATTTCCGAAGCCGATGCGTTATCCAGTGGGATCACCTCTTCGGTACGGTTTCCCGCACGGTCCACACGCTGGATCACTTCCGTCAGCCGTTCCACGACAGAGGCGCGTCCGGTGAGCATAATCACGTTGGAGGGATCGTAATTGACGACGTTGCCGGATCCTGCGCTGTCGATCATCTGGCGCAGCATCGGCGCCAGTTCGCGTACCGACACATTACGTACCGGCACCACTTTGGTAACCATTTCATCGCCTGCATAGTTATCGTTGCCTTCACTCACTAACGGCAGCGGTTCAACCTTTGCGGCACTGGATTTCACTACCTTCAGCACGTCGTTCTCCATTGGTACGACGGCATATCCCTGCGCTTCCAGCAGGTTAAGGAATAGCTGGTAATACTGGCGTTCATTGAGCGGCGTCATGGTACGAATGCTCACCTTCCCCTGTACGCCCGGTCCCATGATGATGGTTTTATTGAGGTTAGCGCCGACGGTTTCAATGAACGATTTCAGGTCAGTATCTTTAAAATTAGCGGTAAAGGTGTGCTCTTCCGCCCAGGCCGGTGAACTACATAATGCCGCAGCCAGCATCAGCGGCAGTAAACGCTTTTTTGTTTTGAAGGCAGTTGTCTTTTTACGCCAGACCGACAACGTAATATCACGCCAAAACACGATGAATGATTCTCCTGGATTAAATGCAATTAGCGCAGCGCAATGGAAATGTCGTAGCGCGCACCCTTTCGCAAAACCGTAAGTTGAATGGAATCCATTGAAGGTAACTGCCGCATCAGAGCAATCATTGCTCGTGGATCAGTGAAATCCTGCTGATTTAGCGCAATGGCGATATCGCCTTCCTTGAAACCGCTGGCATCGAACAGAGAACGATCTGCCCCCGGCTTCACTGCATAACCGACAATCCCCTCCTTACGCACGGGCGTAAGTTGGATATAGTTGAAAATTTTCTGCGGATCTTTCGCCAGTGCCTGACGCACGGCAGCCGGGATCTCCACTGGCGCGCTGACAGTAGGCTCAACAACAGCTTGCTTTACTTCGTCACTGGCGGCTTTTTTGTTGGTCACGGCTACGGCGGAACGCTCCTCCTCAACCAGACTCAAACGTTCCATTTTCCCCTGATAACGCAGCATCACATGGTCGCGATTGATTTCCTCAATCACCGCGTTGTGAGAGTCAAGCCGTTCGCCCTGCAAATAAACCTGTTGTTTGCCGCCCTCTTCAATCACCACACCAGGTCTGGCGCCAAAAGCGATACCGCGCAGCACCACATTAAGGCGCGTTTCTGCCACAGGCGCAGGTTCAGGTTGTTTTACCGGCGCGACAACGGGCTGATATTTGCCAAACCAGTTTTGCTGGCTGATTAATTGCGCATCGTTTTTATCAAACGGTTTTGCCTCCGAACGGGGCGTTTTATTCCCGGATGAAGAAACCGTCGTATATTCCGCAGAAAAGACGATGTAGCGCCAGAGTGAGTGCGCCATTTTCGCAGAAATAATAAGCAGCATCAGCCAGAACATCCCGCGCGCTATTTTCCGCAGATGTTCTTTATCTGTATTAAGAGATTGTCCCTGGCTAAGAGCGTGACGAATTTTTGTCAGCCATTGATTGAGATAAATTCGTGTATCACGAAAAACAACCCGCGCCAATTTATATCTACCCGACGTTATGCTTTGACTATTCCACAGGTGGTGCGATCCAGCTTCCGCTGACACTGGTTGCCTGTGCGTGTATCTTTAATCGTTATGCTGTAATTAATCCCTTCGGCAATCATCAATTTCACCGTTGGGTCAGCGCACATTTGTCGTTGATAGCTGGTTAAAAAGGCGTCAGGCGTTTGCGTAGTCTGGGCACCCGCTTCGCTGATAATGGTCATTTTTACCGTTGCGCCGCTACTTTGCGCCAGCACTAAGGTATATCCCGCAGATTTAATGGGCAGGTTTTGACTGATATTTTGCGCCTGTTTTTTCGCCAGCAAACTGGCGTTTTCATTATGGCTGGCGCAGCCACTTAATAATCCAGTAACGCTCAACAATAGCGATATTAATACCCTCCCTGGCATCTGTTTGATCGACATGGTAAATAATCTCTAATGTTATTAATTAAAATAAAAATGTCACTTCGATAATTACATGTTTGTCATTAAAGCAATGCCTGTAGATAAAGTGTTGCTATACCGCCCAGACTTAAACATGGCCCAAAAGGCAGCGTGGTTGATCCTTTTTTTGTAATAACGGCATATATCAGGCCGCAACATGAAGCGATTAACGCAACATGGGGCAGCGACAACGCGCCCACCCAACCGCCTAAAGCAGCGAAGAGTAATACATCGCCCATGCCTAATGCTTCTTTACGCAGAATTATTCCGGCCAACCAGCGCAGGGAATAAAACGTTGCGAATCCCGCCAGTACGCCGGTAACCGCGTCCTGTAGCGTTAACGGACTCTGCTGAGCCCATGCCGCAATCAGTCCCGTCCACAATACGCCCTGAGTAAAGACATCAGGCAACCATTGGTTGTCGAGATCGATGATGCTCGCGGCAATCAGCCAGGCGGATAATATCATCACCGCCAGCGCCCATCCACTCTCCGGCCAGACCAGACTTGCCAGCAAAAAAGCGAGTGCCGTCAATAATTCCACCAGCGGATAACGCTTGCTGATTTTTGCCTGACAGTCACGGCAGCGCCCTTTGAGCATCAGCCAGGAAAGCAGCGGAATGTTGTCACGTATCCGAATGGCCTGCTGACAATGCGGGCAGTGCGAGCGCGGCAGCGCCAGGCTCATTTTCGGCTGTACGTTCTGCGTTTCCCCCTGAAACTCCGCCATTTGTTGGCGAATCATGATGGGGTAGCGCCAGATCACCACATTCAAAAAACTGCCGATGATCAATCCTCCGACAGTTGCCAGTATGGGCATCGCTGCGGGGTATTGCTGAAAAACATCAAAATACATGGTTAAAGGTTATGTGTTGTAGCTTGCCGGATGCGGCGTGAAACGCCTTATCCGGCCTACGGGTGTCTGCCAACGCAAATAATCGCGGCTTTCCCTGTCTGTAGGCCCGATAAGCTGGCGCATCGGGCAAATGTGTTAACCCGGTGCGCCTTATTTCATGCCGGATGCGGCGTAAACGCCTTATCCGGCATACAGGCTTACTCGGCTGACATCGCGTGCTCGGTAACCTTGTTAATGGTTTCCGGCCCTTGCTGCGGTTTCGGCAGCTTAAGTCCCGCAAGCGTGCTATAAGCCGACTGGCTCACCCCGCCCTGGAAACTCATCTCCGTTGCTCCCGGCAGCTGATAAGCACTTGCACCCGGATTCCATTTCTTAAAGAACTCCGAAAGGTCCGCCTGGGCAACCCAGGAGGCACACAGCATCAGCGTGTCGGCAGCATTGCCGTTGGATTCGGCACAATAATTCTTATCGCCGAACTGGTTTTTACCAACCTCATCGCCACGTGCTTTACGGTGCATCAACTGGAACAGGTTCCAGCCTTTCATCCCTTCACGCTCGCTGTAGAACGCTGGCAGAGTTGTACCTTCTGGATACCACTTCCTGATATCAAAGTTTTTCTCAGCCCATTCCTTCAACTGTGCGTACATCAGCAGACGGTCACCCGCGCCGCCGCGCGCCCATGCCTGACCTTTGCTCTCCTCCAGATATTCCGGCGCGACGGTAATATCGTCAGCGACACGGTTCATCTTGCCGAGATAGCGATCCTGCATGTACAGCGCCAGCACGTTGTTCGCCACTTCGGTCGCACCAGGAACAGTCAACGGCGTTTCTGCGGCGTTATGACCAACTTCGTGCCAGATCAGCCAGTCGTTCAGCGGCGTCGTCGGCAGCGTGGTGCTGTTCGGCGAGAAGCTGCTGTTCATCACCGGATAACCCGAGTGCGCATCACCGATGGAGATCTGCACATCGTTGGTGAAACGATGTTTATGACCCTTCAATGCTTCATAGGTAAACATCCGGTGGCTGCCACTTTCGTCATTACGACCGTAGAAGTCATTCATCGAGCTGGCAAAGGTATCCAGATCTTTAGCGAATTGCTCCAGTCCTCCAGTGTAATTGCTGGCATTCAGGTTGTTCTTCGGCGTGGTGTAGACGAACGACTCGGACTCCAGTTCGCCCAACGGCGCCGGGGAACTCAACTCATGCTTCCACTGACCATCTTTATAGAACGGTGCTTTTACTACACCGGTAAAGGTGAATTCAGCTGATTGCACCTCTTTGCTGTCGCCCTTGATATAAATCAGACCGCCGTAAGGGACTTTGAATGTCACCGTACCATTAGCCGCCAGAGTATACGTTTTAGTCACTCTTGGCGGACGGTTCAGCGCAACTTCATGCTTCTCACGTCCGGTCAGGTCGTCGGCCAGCGCCACGGTGACGGTCACAGGGACTTTCGCTGTGGACTGAATGCTGACGTCCTGCTGAGCCGGAGCCCACAGACCAGTAGACTGCATGTTACCCGCAAACCATTTGGTCGGATTTGAGTACAGGCTGATGGTTTCCGTAACGGTTTCACCACTCGCAGACACATCCCCCGGATACTTAGCAACATCAACCTTAATGTTCAGATCCCACCAGGAACGGCCCAGCATCAGGCGCGTTAGCGGTTTTTCCATATAGTTGAGCGGATAGCTCGGGTTCATCATGCCTGCTTTATTACCGCTCTTTTCGCCGTAGATCATGTTGTTATCGACCAGCGATTGTTTCAGCTCTGTCGAACACTGCGTGCCACCTTTATAGGCATTGTTGGCGTAGCAGTTCAGGAACTCAGTGAAGGTTTTAAAGCCCAGCTCGTCATCCTTGTCGTTTTCATAGCGATATTCTGTTTCGTTCCACAACCAGACCGACATGTTCTGGTACAGACGTTCCAGATCGACGCTGTTCAGACGCTCGCCTTTACGACCATTGGTACGGAAATAGAGCTCATGCTGATACAGACGCTGAATGTTGGTGCCTAAATCCGCAGCCTGCACCATCGCTTTCGCGGTGTCGGCGTTAAGACTCAGTTGCGTATACTGTGGAACGTACATGCCACCTGTAACCGGAACCTTCGTTCCAGGACGGCGCTCCAGACAGTTGATCTCGTAGTGGTAAGTCGAGTCGGTACACTCCTGTAATCCAGGAAACTTCTCAAGGATTTTTGCCTTTGCAGCTTCCAGAGATTCTTTTGTTTTATGCTCAGCCTCATCAATAAAGGCATAACGCGTTTCCTGTTTGCCATTGACATCCTCCAGCCAGCTGGCAACTTCCAGCTTCGGTTTGTCATCAGGCTTGTTTTCTTGCTGATATTTCCAGATAACTTCTTTCGTCTTTTCATCAATGGTATATGGCGGTTTACCATCAACGGCAGGATAACGTTCATAGACCCAAATGTCCGTTGCACGCTGCTGACGAACGCGGTTCGGGTAACCCTGCGGATCGGTATTCACCACCGACTTGTTCAGTGCCATTGACAAACCCGCGGCATCCAACAGACGCACAAAGCCAGACGCGCTCTCTTCCTTAAGATTGCTCATCACGTTTTCCATGATCAGCACCGAGCCACCTTTGTTCATATAGGCAATAAGATCGGTCACATCCTGCTGAGTCAGCTTCGGCTTGCTGGTGTCTGCACTCAGTGGGATCGCATAAGGATCATTCCCCACCTGAGTCACATACTCAAAGCCGTTAAGGATCAGCAACGGAATCGCTTCCGGATTCAGATCGCCATAGCTGCTCAAATGCTTAACAGAGATACCGGCAAAATCCGGGTGGAAGCCAAATGGAGCACTGCTCCCGGTGACCTGACCATGACGTTTGAAATAAACGTTTTCCAGGTTCGTACCCACGGCCATTGTGCTCTTTGTATTCGGCTGCCAGATGTCGTTTGACAGGTAGCGCAGTACGTTCTGCATGAAGTGCTTCATGTCATCTGAATCACTGTTACGCGTACACTGACCGTTTTTATCAACACCGCCTTCCCAGCTGTAACCGTTCGGACAACGCAGGATGCTGTTATAGTACGGGTTACCGATAACCATCAGTTTGCCCTCGCCGACTTGCCCCAGCGAAATAAACGGCAGGTTGAAGGTCGCGGTATCACGCGTAACGTTTTCAGGTTCAACAATGGAAGGCGCTTCCGTAATGTACGCCAGCTCATTTTTATCCCAGGCGCGCTTTTCGCCGAAAGCCAGCCAGTAGTTTTTATCATTACGCGCCATCAGAATCGGGAATGCCGCGTTGGAGATATTCACCACCGCCTGACCGCGTGCGCTCCCCGTACTGCCATAGAAGTTGGTGGAGTCATGGAAGACGTGGAACTTGCTGACAGACTGGTAGTTCGTATCCACGCCCCACAGCTTGTTGATAACGCCCTGAATCTGACCGTCATTGACATTGCGCGTCGTCAGAGAGAACCAACGAGCAGAGTTACAGTTGTTGGTTTTGTCGCAAATCGCGGTATCGATCTCCTTAGCCTGCCCAGATTCAAACTGCTTGATGAATTCGTTAGGCAGCTCAACGGGTTTATCACCTTCGTTCAACGTCTCACCATTGGATAACGAGAGATTGATAATCTCGTTGATCACGTTGGGATACTCGGCAAAAACTTTGCGCACAACATCCGGGAGTTCACGATCGCCGTTTTTCCCCGCCTGGGAATAACGATGAATAAGCTGATCGATATTCGCCCCGCGAACTTCGTCGCCCAGCTCAGTCAAGGCAATGGTCGACTTATTACCGCGTACTGAGCCCAGTTCAAAGGTATCGATGCCGAAGGAGACGGTTTCGCCCCAGCTAAAGGAGAATTTACCGTTTTCGCCCGTTACGCCACGGCCTGAATTGGTGTAGTAGTCAACGCCAGCAACACCGTTCCCCAGGCTATCCACCAGTCGGCCTTCGGAAAGAATGATTTCAGTGGGTTGATACTGATAAAACTGTTCCGCATTCGCCGACACGAAAGAAGCGTTCAGATCCGGTTTAGTGCCCGGCGTCGTGGCTGGCACGACCGGAGACGTATGGGTAGACGGCGCTTTATCAGTGGCGGCATTGTTTTCCATCTCTTCATTCACCAGCTTGCTGAAATTGTCTGCTGTCAGCTCTATTTGCTTATACAGTTTTTCAAAGCGCGCACGATCAACCACTGACGAGAAGGTCAGACAAAGCTGTTCTGCATCTGCCGGACAACTGTCGCTGGAAGTCACCAGAGAGATGGCGTTGGTTTTCTTGTTGTCAGAACCCGCCAGTTCTTGTGCATTCTCAAGACTAAATGACACTTTTTCAACCGAACGCAGGCTACGCGCAGCCTCTGACTGGGTATCAAAAGTGGCAATTGTCGTGCTACCAACTACGCAACTTACGGTGTCACCAGGCGTAAAGGTAAAGCCGTCGCTGGTTTCACCATTACAGGTAACGCCGGTTACCCGCTGGCTTCCCCCCAGGGTCAGATAACCCGTTTTCGTGGGAGCAGGTTCTGGTTCCGGTGTTGGCTCTGGGTCTGGAGTGGGATCCGGCGTAGGCTCAGGTTCTGGCGTCGGATCCGGGTTTGGCGTGGGATCGGGTTTCACCTCTGGCAGAGAACCGGTCCCAGAATCGACAGGTGGCGTATCGGAGGATGACCCCGAACCACCACCATCACAACCGGCTAACAGGGTTGCGCTTAAAATAGCCGCTAATAGCGATTTTTTATATTTAAATTTCTTATTCATTAATAACGCAATTGACCAAATAGAGTTAAAGATTTCGCAACCTGGGAAATAGTTTTATGTTTTTACTTTCTCTTGAAACAGAACCTCCTCTATTCATAAAACTGCATTATTGATAACGACATAGATAAATAAAAGCATCAGGATAACCCCGCAGCGATGTAGAACGGGTTATTCACGAAAAGATGCAATATTCGAAAAAACAACAATTATTCAGAAGGTGATTATCCCAATTAGTTGATATTTTTATCGATTAAGACTGCAAAATCAACAGATAGCACGCGGTTTACTCATTAAGTGAACGTTATTTATACGCACTTTTTAAGTTTAGAAAAAATAACATACGTTCTCACGCCCTGAATTATTCAGCACGTTATCTGAACACAAAAACATTATTCAATAATTGATAATAAAGAACGAAATGATTTTGCAGTTATTCAAACAGAATAACGAAGTAAGAGTGGAAAGAAGCCGAATGATATTGACAACCATCCGGCTTTATCGACTTACGAAACTAACATTCCGGTAAATACATATGCCTGTAACAGGGTGATAATGCCGATAACACTGGCAAAGATCAGACTGTGCTTCACGGTATAGCGGAACAGCTCAGATTCTCTGCCCACCATCCCCGTTGCAGCACAAGCCACGGCGATAGATTGCGGGGAGATCATCTTACCCGTCACACCACCGCTGGTGTTTGCTACCACCAGCAGAGTGTCTGAGACATTGATTTGCTGCGCCGTGGTTGATTGCAGTGAACCAAACAGAGCGTTCGAGGATGTGTCCGAGCCGGTAAGGAATACCCCCAGCCAGCCGAGGAATGGCGAAAAGAACGGAAACATCGTACCAGTTCCTGCCAGTACCAGCGCCAGCGTGGTAGACATACCGGAATAGTTAGTCACAAAAGCAAATGCCAGCACCATGCCAATCGATAATATCGGCCACTTCAGGCTAATTAGCGTTTCTGCGAAGACAGCAATGCCTTTTTTGATCCCCACGCCGAGAATGAAGATAGAGATAATCGCCGCGATAAATATAGCAGTGCCGCCAGCGGAGAGTGGATCGAATTTAAATACCGCATCCATTGGCGTCGACTGGGCGACAATGGGCGCTGCTTTCATTACCTGTTGATGCAAATGGGGGATCTGGAAATTAATCACCAGCGAATAAAGCGCACCGCCCGGAGCAAATAACGCTTTAAACGGTTTCATGGTCCAGATGGTGACCAGTACCGTTAAGATTAAAAACGGTGACCATGCGCGAATGATTTGTCCGACGCGATATTCCGAAGGTACCGGGCCGCCAGAAGATGGCTTATTCACCACCATCGCACCAGCAGATTGCCCCATGCTGATAGCCGTTTCAGTATTTTTTGGCCGCCACACTTTTAGGAATAAAGAGAGTGAGACGATACTCACCAGCGCCGAAGTAATATCCGGCAGCTCCGGGCCAATGTAGTTAGAGGTAAAGAATTGGGTTACAGCGAAACGTCCCCCCGCCACCAGCGCGGCTGGCCATGTCTCTTTCACACCTTTCCAGCCGTCCATCATCGCCACCAGCCAGAACGGCACCAGCACCGACAGGAACGGCAACTGGCGTCCCGCCATTGCGCCAATGTGGAAGGGATCGATACCAGTGACCTGCCCGGCAACCAGAATCGGCACGCCCAACGCACCAAACGCCACCGGCGCGGTGTTGGCTATCAGGCACAGCCCCGCCGCGTATAACGGTTTGAAGCCCAGTCCCACCAACAGTGCGCCAGTAATCGCCACCGGCGCGCCAAAGCCCGCGGCTCCTTCTAACAACGCGCCAAAGGAGAAACCAATCAGCAACACCTGCAAACGCTGATCGTCGGTAATCGAGATAACCGAGCTGCGGATAATATCAAACTGACCGCTGGCAACGGTTAATTTATAGAGGAATACCGCCGCCACTATAATCCAGGCGATGGGCCATAAACCGTAAATAAAACCATACCCCGCAGCAGCAAATGCCATATCAATCGGCATTTTAAAGGCGAATATCGCAATCAGGATAGATAATATGAGGGTTATTGCTCCGGCGACATGGCCTTTCAGACGTAATACAGCGAGTGCCACAAAGAAAAATATTATTGGAATTAAGGCGACCAGAGCGGATAGCCCCAGTCCTCCCATCGGCATATACATTTGAGTCCAGGTAACCATATTGTTCAGTCTCTTATTATCTTTATATGCTTGATATACTTAAGGTTGTAATAAGCAAAAGAGGACTGAACTGTAAAATATAGGCGTTATACTTTACAGCAACAGCACGCCGCTAACGCAATTGCTACCTCTGGCATAACAAGTATATCGGGTAAGGGTTTCTGTTCCGCACACACAGGCGCAGAGTATCGTTAAGATGTCCATCTTATTATTTTAATCCCGCTAGTGATGCGCTGCGGGTATTTAATATTGTTAAACCCTGATCATCGCTCCGGTTATTTCCGGGATAAATGCACTACCGCAGTAACTATAATAGCCCCGGCAGTAAAACTTGCCGAGGCTTTTTGACGCTATTAATGACTTTCTTTTTCGCGTAAACGCCAGGCATGTAATAACGGTTCGGTATAACCGTTTGGCTGTTTCACGCCGAGGAAGATTAAATCGCTGGCGGCCTTAAAGGCACACGAGTGAGCGAAATTCCCCGCCATCGGACGATAAGCCGGATCGCCAGCATTTTGCTGATCGACCACTTTCGCCATATTCTCCAGCGACGCCTGCACCTGTTCTTTGGTCAAAATGCCGTGGCGTAACCAGTTGGCGATATGCTGGCTGGAGATGCGCAGTGTTGCGCGGTCTTCCATCAGCGCTACGTTGTGAATATCCGGCACTTTTGAACAACCAATCCCCTGCTCGACCCAACGCACTACGTAACCCAGAATTCCCTGCACGTTGTTATCCAGTTCTTGTTGGATCTCTTCCGCTGACCAGTTAGCATTTTCAGCTACCGGAATAGTCAGCAGATCGTCCAGCAGCGGCTCAAATTCGTCATTAAACCCGGTCTGGGCAATGTTAGCTTGCACGCTCTGTACGTTGGTTTGGTGGTAATGCAGCGCATGGAGCGTCGCGGCGGTTGGCGACGGAACCCATGCAGTGTTCGCCCCGGCGCGAAGTTGATCACCTTTCTGGCGGTACATGTCAGCCATCAGATCCGGCATTGCCCACATTCCTTTACCGATCTGCGCTTTGCCGCGCAGTCCGCAAAACAGACCAGACAGTACGTTGTTGCGCTCGTAGGCTTTGATCCACGGCGTCGATTTCATCTGGTTTTTACGCAGCATCGGGCCCGCTTCCATTGCCGAATGCATCTCATCGCCGGTACGATCAAGGAAACCAGTGTTAATAAATGCCACGCGATGGCGCGCCTGAGCGATGCAACTGCGTAAGTTCAGCGAGGTTCGGCGTTCTTCATCCATAATGCCCATTTTCAGGGTATTCGGCGCCATGCCGAGCATTGCCTCAATGCGGGTAAACAGTTTGTTGGCAAACGCCACTTCCTGCGGACCGTGCATTTTCGGTTTCACAATGTAGACACTGCCGGTGCGTGAGTTTTTCTGCACTTTTAAATCGTAGAGGGCAATCGCGCCAGTCATTACGCCATCAAGAATGCCTTCAGGGATTTCATTACCTTCGCTATCCCAAATCACGGGAATAGTCATCAAATGACCCACGTTACGGATAAACAGTAGCGAACGCCCGTGCAGAGAAATTTCAGAACCATCGGCGGCGGTGTATTGACGATCTGCATTCAGCTTACGCACGATTTGCCGACCGTTTTTCTCCATTTTCTCTTGCAGAGTGCCCTGCATCAGGCCCAGCAGGTTGCGGTACAGCAGGATTTTATCTTCCGCATCAACCGCCGCGACCGAGTCTTCACAGTCGAGAATGGTACTGATAGCAGCTTCGACGATGACGTCGTTGATGTGCGCCGGATCGTCTTTGCCAATTCGCCCGTTGGCATCAATTTGCAGCTCGATATGCAGGCCGTTATTTTTCAGCAAAATGCAGCTCGGCGCAGTGACGTCGCCACGGTAACCAACAAACTGCGCCGGAGTACGTAACGTGGTTTCCGTGCCATTTTTTAACCGGATACGTAATTGTTTATCGACCACTTTGAACGAGAGCACATCCTGATAACTGCCGTTTTCCAGTGGTAATGATTCATCAAGAAAGCGACGGACCCAGGCGATAACCTGCTCGCCGCGCTGCGGATCGTAGCCGCTGACCATCGCCCCTTCCTGTGGGATAATGTCGCTGCCGTAAAGCGCGTCGTACAATGACCCCCAGCGAGCGTTCGCTGCGTTCAGCGCGTAGCGCGCGTTCATTGCCGGAACCACCAGTTGCGGGCCGGCCTGGCAGGTGATTTCGCTGTCAATACCGGTAGTTTCTACCATAACGTGATCCGGTTGCGGCACCAGGTAATCCAGTTCCCGCAGGAAGGATTTATAGGCCGCTTTGTCTTTTACCGGCCCCGGATTGCTGCGATGCCATTCGTCCAGCGCCGCCTGAATGCGATCGCGTTCTGCCAATAGCTGACGATTCTCTGGCACCAGATCGTGAACGATCTCACCAAAATTGCGCCAGAATGCCGCAGCATCCAGTTCCACGCCCGGTAACACTTCTTCATCGACAAAACGTTTAAAGTCGGCGTCAATGCGTAAACGGCCCTGGGTTATGGTTTGACTCATTGTTTATCTCCTCGTTTTCGCTTATTTCGCCAACACCGCTGCCGCTGCTTTCGCGACCTGCGCATCTTGTGCTCCGGTTAAACCAGAAACGCCCACTGCACCAATAATTTGCCCATCAACAATAACCGGAACGCCACCTTCCAGCGACGTCAGTAACGGCGCGGTCACAAACGCGGTACGCCCATTATTTACCATCTCTTCATAGCCCTTAGTTTCGCGACGCCCCAGCGCGGCAGTACGCGCTTTCTCCTGGGAGATGTAGGCCGCTATCGGCGCGCAATCATCCATGCGACTTAACGCCAGCAGATGACCGCCGTCATCGGCAACAGCAATGGAAACAGACCAGTTATTTTTCTGCGCTTCTTCCTGACCTGCGGCAATAATTGCGCTCGCCATTTGCTGGCTAAGAATGACTTTAGTTTTCATTTTGTTATTCCTTTTCAAGGGCTTGTTCTACAATTTCAATCCAGTGACGCACAGAGGTACGACCGGCGCTCGCCAGATGTGTCTGGCAACCAATGTTGGCGGTGACGATCATTTCCGGTTTGCCGCTTTCCAGTGCATTCATTTTGTTATCCCGTAGCTGGCGCGCCAGCTCGGGATGCGTTAATGCATACGTTCCCGCCGACCCGCAGCACAGATGGCTATCAGGGACATCGGTTAAGGTAAATCCAAGACGGAGTAACACTTTTTCCACTTCGCCGTTCAGCTTTTGCGCATGTTGTAGGGTACACGGACAGTGAAAGGCCAGTTTTTTATCGCCGCGAATCGCCAGCTTTTCCAGCGGTTCCTCACGTAAAAGCTCGACTAAATCGACCGCCAGTTCACTGACCTGACGCGCTTTATCGGCATACAATGCATCGTCTTTCAGCATCTGCCCGTACTCTTTGACGAACGCGCCGCAGCCGCTGGCGGTTTGCAAAATTGCCTCGGCGCCCGCTTCAATCGCGGGCCACCATGCATCAATGTTATTTCGCGCCCGCGCTAACCCTTTTGCTTGCGCATTTAGATGATAGTCCACTGCGCCACAACAGCCTGCTTCGTCAGCTGGCATGACGCTGATCCCCAGGCGATCCAGCACACGCGCGGTTGCCGCGTTAGTATTGGGCGAAAGCGCAGGCTGGGCGCAACCTTCCAGCATTAAAACCCGGCGCTTATGGCGCAGCGGCGGACGCGGTTTGGCTTTCACAATTTTGGCGGGTAATTTTGCTCTGGCCTGTTCTGGCAACAACGGGCGTAACACCAGCCCTACCTGCGTCAGCGCACGGAAGACTGCCGGACGCGGCACCACCTGGCGCAAACCTTCACGTAACATTCGCTCCGGTAACGGGCGTTTCACTTTCTGCTCGACAATATCACGCCCGATATCCAGCAGATTGTGATAGCGCACACCAGAAGGACAGGTGGTTTCACAATTACGGCAAGTGAGACAGCGATCGAGATGCTCCTGCGTTTTAAGCGTGACTTCGTTACCTTCCAGTACCTGCTTAATCAGATAGATGCGCCCGCGCGGCCCGTCCAGTTCATCTCCCAAAAGCTGATACGTTGGGCAGGTTGCGGTACAAAATCCGCAGTGAACACAGGCGCGCAGGATACTGTCGGCTTCCTGCGCCCGCGGGTTCTGGCGCATCTCTTCGGTTAATCGGGTTTGCATAGCCTACTCCTTAAAGTTCCGCGTACATGCGACCGGGGTTAAACACGCCGCAAGGGTCGAGCTGCTGTTTAAGCCGCTGGTGATAGCGGAATAAAGGGGCGGATAGCGGGGCAAAGCCGCCATCTCCGGCACTAAAGCGGGTCGCATGACCGCCAGCGTTGCGGGCGATACGATGGATTTGATTGTCATCGGCTGTCGATTTCAGCCAGCGTAACGCCCCGCCCCAGTCGATCAGTTGCTCGCCGGGTAAATCCATCATCGGCGCATCGCCAGGGAGTGAAATGCGCCATAAGGTGCCAGGTAATGAGAAAAACGGCAGTTGTTGTTCACGCAATTGCTGCCAGAACTGACTCGCAACCTCTTCGCCCCCCAGCAGTTCACGCGCTGCTTTTACCGATCCTTCGCCGCCCTCAAGGCGGATCCACAACGCGTTGTCGAAGTAGCATAAACCGCTAATGGGGAGTGGCTGGAGTTGCCTCTGGGCGATTTCGTTCATGGCTTCTTGCAGGCTGATTTCCCGACGCAGGCTCAGGGAGGCACGCGGTTGCGGTAACACTTTCATTGAGATTTCAGTGAGCACGCCAAGACAACCGTAGCTTCCGGCCATTAACCGTGAGAGATCGTATCCGGCAACGTTTTTCATCACTTCACCACCAAAACGCAGATGTTTTCCTGTGCCGGTAATAATGCGCGTACCGAGGACAAAATCGCGGACCGAACCGCTCCACGGGCGACGCGGCCCCGCCAGCCCGCAGGCAACCATCCCGCCCCAGGTGGCTTCTTCGCCATAATGCGGCGGCTCGCAGGGCAGCATTTGCCCGGCGCTTTCCAGCGCCGCTTCAATCGCCACCAGCAGTGTTCCGGCGCGAGCGGTGAGCACCAACTCGGTCGGGTCGTAATTAACAATGCCGCGATGGCAACGCACATCCAGCGTTTGTCCGGTGACAGGGCGTCCTAAAAAGGCTTTGCTATTGCTGCCCTGAATCACCAGCGGCGTTTTATCGCTAATCGCCTGATTCACCTGCTCCAGCAGCACCTGACTGTAATCACACTCGCGTAGCATCAGAAACGCTCCAGTTCAGGGAAAGGTAAATGACCGTGATGCACATGCATGGCGCCAAATTCAGCGCAGCGGTGTAGCGTGGGAATGTTTTTTCCTGGGTTCAGCAAACCATCGGGATCAAACGCCGCCTTGACCGCATGAAAAGTCGTGATTTCATCGCTGTGGAACTGGGCACACATTTGATTAATTTTTTCTCGCCCGATGCCATGTTCCCCACTGATGCTGCCGCCCACTTCGACGCAGAGTTCGAGGATCTTCCCGCCCAGCTCTTCCGCGCGGGCAAATTCACCGGGTTCGTTGGCATCGAAAAGGATTAACGGGTGCATGTTGCCGTCTCCGGCATGAAAGACGTTGGCGACGCGTAAATCATATTGCTGCGATAAACGGGCAATGCCTTCCAGTACGCCAGGCAGCGCACGGCGCGGGATGGTGCCGTCCATGCAGTAGTAATCCGGGGAGATACGTCCTACCGCCGGGAAAGCGTTTTTGCGGCCAGCCCAGAAACGCACACGTTCCGCTTCGTCCTGCGCCAGACGGACGTCTGTCGCGCCCGCTTTCCGTAAGATGTCGTTAACTCGTTCGCAGTCTTCCTGTACGTCAGACTCCACGCCGTCCAGTTCGCATAACAAAATCGCTTCGGCATCGACGGGATAACCAGCATGAATAAAATCTTCCGCCGCGCGAATCGACAGGTTATCCATCATCTCCAGTCCACCAGGGATAATGCCATTGGCGATGATGTCACCGACGGCGAGTCCGGCTTTTTCTACCGAGTCAAAGCTGGCTAACAGAACCCGCGCCACGGGCGGTTTAGGCAGCAGTTTTACCGTCACTTCAGTGGTCACGCCGAGCATACCTTCCGATCCGGTAAACAGCGCCAGCAGATCAAAACCCGGTGAGTCCAGCGCATCCGATCCCAGCGTCAGCACCTCACCCTCCAGCGTTTGCACTTCAATTTTCAGCAAGTTATGTACGGTAAGCCCATATTTCAGGCAGTGGACGCCCCCCGCGTTTTCCGCCACATTGCCGCCAATGGAACAGGCGATTTGTGAGGAGGGATCCGGCGCGTAATAGAGATTATGTGGCGCAACGGCCTGGGAGATCGCCAGGTTACGCACGCCCGGCTGCACGCGCGCACGACGACCGACGGGATTGATTTCGAGGATTTCTTTAAAGCGCGCCATCACCAACAACACACCTTTTTCCAACGGCAGCGCGCCGCCAGAAAGCCCGGTGCCTGCGCCACGGGTCACCACCGGCACACGCAAACGATGGCAGACAGCCAGAATCGCCGTCACCTGTTCCATCTGCTTAGGTAGAACAACCAGTAATGGACGCGTGCGATACGCGCTCAACCCGTCACACTCGTAAGGAATGATCTCCTCTTCGGTATGCAGGATCTCGAATCCAGAGACATGCTCACGCAGTGCCATCAGTACCGATGCGCGATCGACATCGGGTAAAGCGCCGTCAAGACGCTCTTCGTACAAGATGCTCATGAGTAGGGTTCGCTTTGTTGTGTGTGTGTGGCAGCTAATTTTTGTACGCTGCTTCTGTGAACAGTTATTAAACGGGCTTTTCGTTTTCGTCTATCTCTTTAGCTACCGGTCAGACCATTTTTTTTCCCTCTCTGTGACTGCACATAGGTTAACTTAATGTTAAATTGATGTAGCATAATCACTTACGTGATGTCCGTGTTTCGCGACTTAATAACAGAAAAATTGGTCCTACCTGTGCACGAGGTCCGGGAATGAAAGATGAGCGTCGCCCTATTTGCGAAGTGGTTGCGGG
>NZ_BBMY01000068.1 GCF_000759775.1 Escherichia albertii NBRC 107761 = DSM 17582 | reverse complement strand
TGCATAATCGGCCGTTTGGTAGTACTTAGGATAGCCAACCATCAGATGCTGCATTTGCATAGTGCAATCTCCCCTTACTTATCCGGAGGCAATTGCAATATCTCTGTGAACTTACACAGACATGCTGACAAAATATGCCCTTGTGGTAATCATAGTGCTGTGTTTCACGGTGCTGGGATTCACGCTGATGGTAGGCGACTCGCTGTGTGAGTTGAGTATCAGAGAACGTGGTATGGAGTTTAAGGCAGTTCTCGCTTACGAATCGAAGAAGTAGCCATTACGCGGGGGTAAAACCCATAAGCGCTAACTTAAGGGTTGAACCATCTGAAGAACGCGACGCCTCGGTGCCTCGTTAAGACGATGCCTCGCGTTCTTCAATTGCGTTTTGTAGGCTGTCAGGGATACTGTCCCACGAATGGCCACCTGTAAGCTCCAGATGACCATTTTTGTTATTCTCCACAACGAGTTAGTTCTTCTTTTCGGATCCGGCACTTCTGGGGGGAAAATCCAGCGATGGCTGGATTATGTCGTCAATTAAAAATGCGGCGAGTAGATTAGCAAATATCCACGCTTTCGCGAGTTCAAGTTTCTTTGCACGCAAAGCATCTAGGTGCAGCAAACTTTTGAGTCGCTTAAAAGCCAGTTCAATTTGCCATCGCAGACGGTAACAATCAGCCACTTGCTCTGCTGAATATTCATCTTCCGATAATGATGTTAGCAATAGCACATGACCCGCTGCTTCCAGCGTTTCCGCCTGAACTACTCGTCCTTTTCGACGATTCTCGCTGAGCAGTCGGGTTTTACTGATTAATGCTTTTTCGGGAGGAAGTGATACGGCAATGAGACGTGCAGGAAAGGGAGCTCCGGCTTTTTTATTACCTGAATTGCCTATCATTACAGTGGTTTCACCGTTCTTACCGCAATCCAGCCCGCGCAGAAAATCCATCATGTCAAAGCGCATTCCTTCTGCAGTTAACCAGCGCAATCCTCGCCAGTGAACCCGGACGATATAATCAGCTTCTCCAAAAGCAAGTGAGCGGATACATTCGGGACGCGAACCGAATCCCCGGTCAGCAATGCGTATCTCGTCTGCCGTTTGCGCAAATCGATCCAGCCGTTCAGCGTCTCTGCTGTCGGTTAGCTCAAAATCAGTGAACTGACAGGTATGAGGATCATATCCCATATGTAGTCGCCATTCAGCGCTGCCGCCCCCGGGCGCGCTGATTGCTGTTCCATCGACAAGACGCAATCTCTTTCCGCTTGTACAACCCGTAACTGCGGCGCGTACAGCAAGTGTTTGTGCGGCAAGTATACCAAACCAGTCGGCGGCATTCCGCAGCCGCTTCAGGAGAGCCACGTCAGATAATGTTGCAACGTCATGGAGCTGAGCCCATGCAGTGACTTCACGTAATGACATCCCCCCGGGGCCGTAAGCCAGCCCCAGACGTAGCAGAGTTGCAGCATCACGAATTTCGCGGCGGCGGGTTAGAGCTCCGGCATTACGTGCCGAAGTATCCAGTTCTTCGGGCTTACCAATATGGGCCAGAATTGCTGACCAGTTATCGTGAGAGTAATTCATCGGCACGTTAAATCATATCAGGCGTAATACCACAACCCTTAAGTTAGCGCTTATGGGGTAAAACCCCGCGTATTGAATTGTGATGGTTTGGTCTCCCGCACCCTTTTTATAATATTGATGGTATTTATAAAACGTATTAAATTATATATTTCATGTTATTTATTATGTGGATAACATTAATGGCGACGCTCATCACAGAATATATCTTAAAGTTGCATAAAATTTTCTGAAGTTTTTTCGACAGGAATAGCTGTGACGTTATTTAATTACTGGGCGAAAACCCGTCAGGGTGATAAAAATGGTGGCGACGACTATCACCTTCTTTGCTGGCATTCGCTGGATGTAGCCGCGATGGGCTATTTAATGGTTAGAAGCAATTACTTCGGGCTGGCTGACTATTTTTATCAATTAGGTATTTCAGACACGGAGCAGGCAGCACAATTTTTCGCCTGGTTGTTGTGCTGGCATGATACTGGAAAATTTGCCCGCTCATTTCAGCAGCTTTACCTACATCCACAGCTCAAGGTTCCTGAAGGTGCCAGAAAAAATTACGAAAAGATCTCTCATTCAACGCTGGGCTACGGGTTGTGGCATCATTATTTAAGTGAATGCGAGGAATTGCTTCCTTCATCTTCACTCTCTACTCGCAAACTTAAACGGGTAATAGATATGTGGATGCCCATCACTACCGGGCATCATGGTTGCCCGCCTGACCGTATTGATGAGTTGGACAACTTTCTGCCTGAAGATAAAGTTGCCGCACGAGATTTTCTCCTTGCAATCAAGTCACTGTTTCCGCTCATCGAGATCCCTGCATTCTGGGATGATGACGAGGGTGTTGAACTTATAAAACACCTTTCCTGGTATCTCTCTGCAACCGTTGTACTCGCAGACTGGACGGGGTCGTCAACGCGATTTTTTCCACGCGTCGCACAGGCAATGGATATTGAAGATTACTGGAAGAAGGCTTTAGTTCAGGCTCAAACCGCATTAACCGTCTTCCCGCCAAAAGCAGAAACCGCGCCTTTTACTGGAATTAATACGCTGTTTCCTTTTATTGAGCACCCGACACAGTTACAGCAAAAGGTGCTGGACCTGGATATCAGCCAGTCAGGACCGCAGTTATTTATTCTGGAAGATGTGACTGGCGCAGGTAAAACAGAAGCGGCGCTTATCCTGGCGCACAGGTTGATGGCTGCGGGTAAAGCGCAGGGGTTATTTTTTGGCCTGCCAACAATGGCAACGGCCAATGCCATGTACGATCGGCTGGTCAAAACCTGGCTTGCTTTCTATTCTCCAGAATCCCGCCCCAGCCTGGTGCTGGCACACAGTGCTCGTTCGCTAATGGACCGCTTTAATGAATCACTCTGGCCCGGTGATTTAATCGGGTCAGAAGAACCAGATGAACAAGCGTTCAGCCAGGGATGTGCGGCCTGGTTTGCCGATAGCAACAAGAAGGCGTTGCTGGCCGAAATTGGTGTTGGCACGCTGGATCAGGCGATGATGGCAGTGATGCCGTTCAAACATAATAATCTGCGGCTTCTGGGGCTGAGTAACAAAATCCTGCTGGCTGATGAGATCCACGCCTGTGACGCTTACATGTCATGCATTCTTGAAGGGCTGATCGAGCGGCAGGCGCGTGGCGGAAACAGTGTTATTTTGCTTTCTGCCACGTTATCGCAGCAGCAGCGCGACAAACTCGTTGCTGCCTTTGCGCGTGGCACAGAGGGCCAGCAAGTAGCTCCGTTGCTGGAAAAAGATGATTACCCCTGGCTGACGCATGTCACGAAATCGGATGTGCATTCATACCGGGTAGCGACGCGCAAAGACGTTGAGCGTAGCGTGAGCGTGGGTTGGCTTCATAGTGAACAAGAGTGTATTGCGCGTATCGAATCGGCGGTAAGTCAGGGGAAATGCATTGCCTGGATTCGGAATTCTGTTGATGACGCTATTCAGGTTTATCGTCAGTTACTTGCCCGCGGCGCCATTCCTGCTTCCAGCCTTTCACTTTTTCATAGCCGCTTTGCTTTTAGCGATCGCCAGCGAATTGAAACGGAAACGCTGGCACGCTTTGGCAAAGAAGACAGTTCACAGCGTGCCGGAAAAGTCCTCATTTGTACTCAGGTATTAGAGCAGAGCGTTGATTGCGATCTGGACGAAATGATTTCCGACCTTGCCCCTGTTGATTTGCTGATTCAGCGAGCAGGGCGATTACAGCGGCATATTCGCGATATTAATGGTCAGTTAAAGCGAGACGGAAAAGATGAGCGTTCACCCCCTGAATTGCTGATTCTGGCACCCGTCTGGGATGATTCACCTGATGAAGAGTGGTTTGGCAGTGCCATGCGTAACAGTGCATATGTCTATCCCGATCATGGACGAATCTGGCTCACGCAGCGTGTACTGCGTGAGCAAGGCGCTATTCAGATGCCACACTCAGCCCGACTTCTTATTGAATCCGTCTACGGTGAGGACGTGGTAATGCCGGAAGGGTTTGCCCGTTCTGAGCAGGAGCAGGTGGGCAAATATTACTGCGATCGCGCAATGGCTAAAAAGTTTGTGCTGAACTTCAGGCCCGGCTATGCCGCCAATATCAATGATTATCTCCCGGAAAAACTGTCGACACGTCTGGCTGAGGAGTCTGTTTCCCTGTGGCTGGCTACTTGTATTGACGGTGTGGTGAAGCCTTATGCCACTGGTGCTCACGCATGGGAAATGAGCGTTGTCAGAGTGCGCCGAAGCTGGTGGAAAAAACATCGGAATGCGTTTTCTTTACTGGAAGGAGATGCGTTCAGGCAGTGGTGCATTGAACAGCGGCAAGAGCCGGAGATGGCAAACGTGATTTTAGTCACTGATGACGAAAGTTGCGGGTATTCAGCTACGGAAGGATTGATTGGCAAGGTTGAGTGAGATGCCTGCGACAGGGCTCTCTGAATAGTTGATACACCGAAAAGGATGGATAACCGACCTGGGATGGTCTTTTTTACGAGAGGATGCGTATGAACTCGTTTTCACTTCTGACAACCCCGTGGTTGCCTGTTCGTTTTAAAGACGGAACGACAGGCAAACTGGCACCAGTCGATCTGGCGGATGAAAATGTTGTCGATATCGCTGCGCCACGGGCAGATCTCCAGGGGGCGGTATGGCAGTTTTTACTGGGACTACTACAAACCAGCTTCGCGCCAAAAGATCATCGTCGTTGGGATGATATCTGGCAAGACGGACTGGAAGCTGCAAAGCTACGGGAAGCATTGCTGTCATTAGAACACGCTTTCCAGTTTGGCCCGGATTCCCCTTCATTTATGCAGGATTTCGAGGCGCTCATGGGAGATAAAGTTCCTGTCGCTTCATTACTGCCTGAAATTCCCGGTTCTCAAACGACGAAGTTTAATAAAGACCACTTTATCAAGCGTGGTGTAACGGAATATCTGTGCCCCCATTGCTTAGCATTGGCCTTGTTCTCTTTACAGTTGAATGCTCCAGCAGGTGGCAAAGGCTATCGCACCGGTTTACGCGGCGGTGGGCCGATGACCACTCTGATTGAGTTGCAGGAGTATCAGGGCAATCAACAATCCCCCTTGTGGCGCAAACTGTGGCTCAATGTGATGCCGCAGGATGAAGCCGACTTACCGCTACCCAAAAAATTTGACGATCTGATTTTCCCCTGGCTTGGCCCGACGCGTACCAGCGAACTGGCCGGTGCGGTGGTAACCCATGATCAGGTCAATAAACTCCAGGCGTACTGGGGAATGCCGCGGCGTATACGTATTGATTTTAATACCACGACAGTCGGCAACTGCGATATTTGCGGTGAGCAGAGCGATGCGCTCCTGAGCCTGATGATGACCAAAAATTACGGTGCGAATTATGCCATGTGGCAGCATCCCTTAACGCCTTACCGTGTACCACTTAAAGAGGGCGGCGAGTTTTACTCAGTTAAACCACAACCGGGCGGTTTAATCTGGCGAGACTGGTTAGGCCTTATCGAAACGGGTAAATCAGAAAACAATACGGAACTTCCCGCTCTGGTGGTGAAACTCTTTAATGCCAGCAGTCTGAAACAGGCAAAAGTGGGCCTATGGGGATTTGGCTATGATTTCGACAACATGAAAGCGCGCTGTTGGTACGAACACCATTTCCCGCTGCTGCTCAATAAAAAAGAAGGCCAGATACCGAAACTGCGGCTGGCTGCGCAAACGGCTTCACGAATTCTAAGTCTGTTACGGAGTGCATTGAAAGAAGCATGGTTCTCCGATCCAAAAGGTGCACGGGGTGATTTCAGTTTTGTGGATATCGACTTCTGGAACAAAACTCAGCATCGCTTCCTGAGATTAGTGCGCCAAATTGAAGAAGGTCAGGATGCGGATGAATTACTCAGCAAATGGAATAAGGAGATTTGGTTATTCGCGCGTCAGGATTTTGACGAGCGTGTATTCACCAATCCTTATGAGCCCGTTGATTTAAAACGCGTCATGGCCGCGCGCAAGAAATATTTTACAACATCGGCGGAGAAGCAAAATGCTAAAGCCGCCAGGGAGAAAAAGCAGGAGGCTGCTGAATGAGCATTGTAAAAGAGGAGCACAAAGCCACGCTGCGTAAATGGCACGAAGAGTTGCAGGAAAAACGCGGCAATCGTGCCAGTCTGCGGCGTAGCACAACGGTTAATGATGTTTGTCTGTCAGAAGGGTTTCGTTCTCTGCTGATGCAGACCCACACGTTGTGGAAAATTGAATCACAGGAGTGGCGTTTTACCGCACTGGCGCTGGTTGCCGCCGTTGCCGCCAATGTAAAAGCCATTGATGAACGGCAGCCTTTTGCCGCGCAGCTGGCGGCGGTCATGTCAGAGGGGCGATTTACCCGCCTGTCGGCAGTAAAAACGCCGGATGATTTACTGCGTCAGTTACGCCGTGCGGTCAAATTATTAAACGGTTCCGTCAATCTTATCTCTTTGGCAGACGATATTTTCTGCTGGTGCCAGGAGAGTGATGACCTGCTTAATCATCGCCGCCGCCAGCAGCGGCCAACAGAATTTATCCGTATCCGCTGGGCGCTGGAATATTACCAGGCTGGCGACGCCGATAACGAACAAAATCAATAAAGGACTATCTCATGACGACATTTATTCAACTTCATTTACTAACCGCTTACCCTGCTGCCAACCTTAACCGTGATGATACCGGTGCGCCGAAAACAGTAGTACTGGGTGGGGCAACGCGTCTACGCGTTTCCTCGCAAAGCCTGAAGCGCGCGTGGCGCACTTCTGCACTTTTTGAACAGGCGCTGGCGGGCCATATTGGTATTCGCAGTGGACGTATCGCGCGCGAAGCAGCAACTATCATGATTGAGAAAGGAATCGAAGAGAAAAAAGCCATCGAATGGGCGGCAGATATTGCCGATTATCTTGGTAAAGCCAAAAAAGACAAAAAACCTAAAGATTCGCTCATTAACGCCGAAACTGAACAGCTCGTCCATATCAGCCAGGCAGAATTTGACGCCGTAAAAGCGCTGGCCCATCAACTGGCAGAAGAAAAGCGCGCGCCAAAAGAGGGAGATCTCGCTTTGTTACGTAAAGACCGCATGGCGGTAGATATCGCCATGTTTGGTCGTATGCTGGCGAATAAACCCGAATTTAATGTTGAAGCCGCCTGCCAGGTTGCACATGCATTTGGTGTCAGTGAAACGATTGTCGAAGATGATTTTTTCACCGCCGTTGATGATTTGCGCCAGGCCTCTGAAGATGTCGGTGCCGGGCATTTGGGAGAAACCGGATTCGGTTCTGCGCTGTTCTACACCTATATCTGCATTGATAAAGATCGGTTGATAGAAAACCTCGGCGGTGACGAAGCATTAGCTAATCAGACACTGCGCGCCTTTACGGAGGCCGCGCTTAAAGTCTCCCCCACCGGTAAACAAAACAGCTTTGCCAGCCGTGCCTACGCCTCCTGGGCGATGGCAGAAAAAGGCACCGAACAACCGCGTTCTCTGGCGGCGGCTTTCTATGAACCCATTAATGGTACCCGTCAGTTAGAGGTGGCGGTGCAGCGTATTACAACGCTTCGCGAAAACATGAATACGGTCTACGAACAGAAGACCGAATGCGCAAGTTTTGATGTGATGAATAAACAGGGAAGCATGAAGGACGTGCTGGACTTTATCTGCGCGTAAGGGGCGGCTTATGAGCCAATATCTGATTTTTCAGCTTCACGGGCCGATGGCATCATGGGGCGTTGATGCCCCCGGCGAAGTACGTCATACCCATGAACTGCCTTCGCGCTCAGCATTGCTGGGGCTGCTGGCTGCCGGGGTTGGAATTCGACGTGATGATACCGAACGATTAAACGCGTTTAACCGCCACTATTCACTGGTGGTTTGCGCCAGCCGTAACCCGCGCTGGGCACGGGATTATCACACGGTCCAGATGCCAAAAGAGGTGCGTAAAGCGCGTTATTTCAGCCGTCGCGAGGAGTTGAGCGACCCTGATCTTCTGAGCGCGATTATCTCCCGACGCGACTACTACACCGACGCCTGGTGGATGGTGGCGGTGGCAATAACCCCCGATGCACCTTACAGCCTTGAACAGTTGCAGGAAGGTTTACGCCATCCGGTTTTTCCGCTTTATCTGGGGCGAAAAAGTCATCCGCTGGCATTACCACTTGCACCGTTACTGCTCGAAGGCAACGCGTCTGATGTCTTACGTAACGCATACCAACAGTATCAGGATCATTTCCATAAACTGAAAGTTTCACTCCCGAAACTTCAGGATGAATGCTGGTGGGAAGGGGGGCACGATGGCCTGGTCGCGAGCAAAATATTACGCCGCCGGGATGTTCCTCTAAATCGTCAGCAGTGGCTGTTTGGGGAACGCACCGTCAATCAGGGGCCGTGGCTCAGCAAGGGGGAACCATGTATCTCTCAAGAATAACCTTACATACCGGACAGCTTTCGCCTGCGCAGTTGCTGCATCTTGTGGATCGCGGTGAATATGTGATGCATCAGTGGCTGTGGGAACTCTTCCCTGGCGGCAAAGAAAGGCAATTTCTTTATCGTCGGGAAGAGCTCCAGGGCGCGTTTCGCTTTTTTATCCTCTCGCAGGAACGCCCGGCGGAAAGTGAAACGTTCACCATCGAATGCCGATCATTTTCGCCGAAGCTGCGTACCGGACAACAACTTTGTTTCAACCTGCGGGCGAATCCAACCATCTGTAAAGCGGGCAAGCGCCACGATCTGCTGATGGAGGCGAAACGGCAGGTGAGAGGGCTGGCGGAAGGGCGTGATGTCTGGTTGCATCAACAACAGGTGGCGTTGGACTGGCTGGCTGCGCAGGGGGAAAGAAGTGGTTTTACACTGCTGGATACCTCGGTTGATGCCTACCGACAACAGCAACTGCGGCGGGAAAACTCCCGGCAACTGATCCAGTTCAGTAGCGTGGATTATACAGGGATGCTAACGGTCACCGATCCTGGGGTATTTCTGCAACGTCTCAGCCTGGGGTATGGCAAAAGCCGGGCGTTCGGCTGTGGTCTGATGCTGATCAAACCCGGAGCAGCGACATGACGTTTGTACCGCTGAGTCCGATTCCGTTAAAAGATCGCACCTCCATGATCTTCCTCCAGTACGGTCAGATCGACGTACTGGATGGCGCTTTCGTGCTGATCGATAAAACCGGGATCCGCACGTACATTCCGGTGGGAGCGGTCGCCTGCATTATGCTCGAACCGGGAACAAGAGTTTCCCATGCGGCGGTGCATCTGGCCGCCACGGTGGGAACACTGCTGGTCTGGGTCGGTGAAGCGGGCGTTCGCGTTTACTCTTCCGGGCAACCTGGTGGGGCACGGGCAGATAAATTACTCTACCAGGCCAGGCTGGCTCTAACGGAAGATTTACGGTTGAAGGTGGTGCGCAAAATGTATGAATTACGTTTTCGTGAACCACCGCCAGCTCGCCGTTCAGTGGAGCAGTTACGGGGAATTGAGGGATCCCGTGTTCGCCAGACCTATGCATTACTGGCGAAGCAATATGGTGTGAAATGGAATGGTCGCAAATACGATCCCAACGACTGGGAAAAAGGCGATGTTGTGAATCGCTGTATCAGTGCTGCTACATCATGCCTGTACGGTATTTCTGAAGCGGCAGTATTAGCTGCGGGGTATGCGCCCGCTATTGGTTTTATCCATAGTGGCAAACCGCTTTCATTTGTTTATGACATAGCCGATATCATTAAATTTGATTCGGTTGTACCAAAGGCATTTGAAATAGCGGCGAGGCAACCCGCAGAACCAGATAAAGAAGTCAGGTTGGCCTGTCGCGATATTTTCCGTAGTAGTAAATTAACGGGCAAATTAATTCCGTTAATTGAGGAAGTCCTTGCCGCAGGTGAAATTGAACCGCCACAACCCGCGCCGGATATGTTACCCCCTGCAATTCCTGAACCTGAAACATTAGGCGATAGCGGTCACCGGGGGCGCGGTGGATGAGTATGGTCGTGGTTGTTACAGAAAATGTCCCTCCGCGCTTACGTGGACGGCTCGCAATCTGGCTACTGGAAGTTCGCGCAGGTGTATATGTTGGAGATACGTCAAAACGTATTCGGGAGATGATCTGGCAGCAAATCACTCAACTGGCCGGTTGTGGAAATGTGGTAATGGCCTGGGCGACCAATACCGAGTCGGGTTTTGAATTTCAGACTTGGGGCGAAAACAGACGTATTCCGGTGGATTTGGATGGGTTACGTTTGGTTTCTTTTCTTCCTGTTGATAATCAATAAGTTACCCGTTCTTTAAAAATAAGGAAATGTTTGAATTTTGTTGGTTGATTGTTGATGTAGAATAAATTTATTTAAAAACAGATATGTATGCTTAGTGTGTTCCCCGCGCTAGCGGGGATAAACCGTACCCGGTAGGTTTCGCGAACCCAAATACGATGTGTTCCCCGCGCTAGCGGGGATAAACCGGCTGTCGTATTTTCTGTCTTCAGGTAGTGGCGGTGTTCCCCGCGCTAGCGGGGATAAACCGATCGTAGGGACATTTCAGCCCGCCCCGGTGCCGTGTTCCCCGCGCTAGCGGGGATAAACCGCGCGGGTGTTCGGCGATGCGTGGGTGTCCGGCGTGTTCCCCGCGCTAGCGGGGATAAACCGAGTGCGGTTATCACGGTCCGGCGGTCGCGGATGTGTTCCCCGCGCTAGCGGGGATAAACCGTCGCTTTCTTCGGTTTGGTCAGCGTGGTCGATGTGTTCCCCGCGCTAGCGGGGATAAACCGTATTAAGCGCGGTAAAGACCATGCTTGAAAGCGTGTTCCCCGCGCTAGCGGGGATAAACCGTGTTAGGGCAGGAATGTTTTCTGTTTGCTCCTGTGTTCCCCGCGCCAGCGGGGATAAACCGCTGGGGATCGGCGGGGATGAAGAGGACGCGCCATGTTCCCCGCGTCAGCGGGGATAAACCGGGAGAAAAATCACGGCACAGAAGAAGAGTTACGTGTTCCCCGCGCCCAACGGGGAATATCTGGCTTCTATTTTCAAACTCATCAAGACGCCTTTGCCAGTTCCTTCACCAGTGGCAGCATTATCCGCATAACGTCACGGCAGCGACGTTCTATTCTTCCTGGAAGCGCCTTATCAATATGTTGTTGATTATCCAGCCTTACATCATGCCAGCTATTTCCCTTCGGGAACGCTGCTGTTTTTGCGCGTTGTTGATAGCCGTCTTTGATTTCCAAGACTCCAGTTTGTCGCTTCAACGGAAAGTACAGCAATACCCGCTTTGTCGAAAACTTCTGCATCATTACAACATCCCGTGCCTTTCGGATAATTTTTATTCAGACCTGGATTTGTGGCGGCGGCAATTCCATGGCTGCGTGCAATTGCCAGCGCCCTGTCGCGCGTTAATTTCCTTACTGCTTCCGGGGTGTTTACGCCGCTATTGAAATACAGCTTATCGCCTACAATCAGGTTATCGAGATTAATAACCAGTAGAGTATTTTTCTTTTCGGCTTCACTCATTCGCTTGAGTAAATTCTCAGCGCCTAATTTTCCTTCCTCTTCGCCGCTGGTTGCTACAAAACGAATACCGTATTCGGTTGGCGTATTTTTCAGGCGTTCAGCCAACTCCAGCATGACTCCCAGACCTGCGGCGTTATCATCCATTCCCTGTAACGTCAGTCCACCGAGATTAGCATCGGCATCAGCGTCACTCAGCGGGGCGTAGGTATCGAGGTGCGCCATAATAATGATTTGCTGCGGCGCTTTACCTTCATGGGCGGCAATCACCGTACTTCCCGTTACGTTATGCCAGTTCTTACGGTTATCGCGAGAAGTATAAATATAACGGCTATTAAATGTTCGAATATCGCTGCGATAGCCCATTTGCTGAAACTGTTGGCGGATATAGTCGGCAGATAACATTTCCGCGGGGGTGCCGGTCATTCGTCCCGGAAAGAAAGTGGCAATATGCCGCGCCTGAGTATTGGCATAATCGCCAGGTTTGGATGACGACGCTTGTATGGGGAAAATAAAGCAAACGCCGAGCGCCAGGACAGCGATACGGTGGCGCAATGCGGAAAACATAGTGAGTCCTTAAATACCATGCAAATTTTTTTACCGCCATAGTATGAAACTGCTGTTGTGCTAAAACAATTTCAAATCTTCCTAAACGCCCGTGATCCGGCGTCTTAAGCACTTTTTGATATTAGCTTTGCCAAATCGTTATTCCGTTAAGGAACTACTCATTCTAATTGGTAATTTCATTCGTCCTGTCGCGCTCCCTATAGTCAGAAACATCTGACGGCAAGAAAATAGCGGTATTGCAAAGGAACGGTTATGGATCAAAAACGACTTACCCACCTGCGGCAACTGGAGGCGGAAAGCATCCACATCATTCGCGAGGTGGCGGCAGAATTCTCGAATCCGGTGATGCTCTACTCTATCGGCAAAGATTCCAGCGTCATGCTGCATCTGGCGCGTAAGGCGTTTTATCCGGGTACGCTACCTTTCCCGCTGCTGCATGTCGACACCGGCTGGAAATTCCGCGAGATGTATGAGTTCCGCGATCGCACGGCGAAGGCTTACGGCTGTGAACTGCTGGTGCATAAAAATCCAGAAGGCGTGGCGATGGGGATTAACCCGTTTGTGCACGGCAGCGCCAAACATACTGACATTATGAAAACTGAAGGTCTGAAACAGGCGTTGAATAAATACGGTTTTGATGCTGCCTTCGGTGGTGCGCGCCGCGACGAAGAGAAGTCGCGAGCCAAAGAACGTATCTATTCCTTCCGCGATCGTTTTCATCGCTGGGACCCGAAAAACCAGCGCCCGGAGCTGTGGCACAACTACAACGGACAAATTAACAAAGGCGAAAGCATCCGCGTTTTCCCGCTTTCTAACTGGACCGAACAAGACATCTGGCAATACATCTGGCTGGAAAATATCGATATTGTTCCGCTGTATCTCGCCGCTGAACGCCCGGTGCTGGAGCGCGACGGTATGTTGATGATGATTGATGACAATCGCATTGATCTGCAACCTGGCGAGGTGATTAAAAAACGGATGGTGCGCTTCCGCACGCTGGGCTGTTGGCCGCTGACCGGCGCGGTGGAGTCAAATGCGCAAACGCTGCCGGAGATCATCGAAGAGATGTTGGTGTCCACCACCAGCGAACGTCAGGGGCGCGTAATTGACCGCGACCAGGCGGGGTCTATGGAGTTGAAAAAACGTCAGGGGTATTTTTAAGATGAACACCGCACTTGCACAACAAATCGCCAATGAAGGCGGCGTTGAAGCCTGGATGATTGCGCAACAACATAAAAGCCTGCTGCGTTTTCTGACTTGTGGCAGCGTTGATGATGGCAAAAGCACCCTGATTGGTCGCCTGTTGCACGATACCCGCCAAATCTACGAAGATCAGCTCTCATCGCTACATAACGACAGTAAGCGTCATGGTACTCAGGGCGAAAAACTGGATCTGGCGCTGTTGGTGGATGGCCTGCAAGCTGAGCGCGAACAGGGTATTACTATCGACGTGGCCTACCGCTATTTCTCTACTGAAAAGCGCAAATTTATTATCGCCGACACCCCAGGGCATGAGCAGTACACCCGCAATATGGCGACCGGCGCATCGACGTGTGATCTGGCGATCTTATTGATCGACGCCCGCAAAGGCGTGCTCGATCAAACCCGTCGGCACAGTTTTATCTCCACGCTGCTGGGGATCAAACATCTGGTGGTGGCGATCAACAAAATGGATCTGGTGGACTACAGCGAGGAGGCATTTACCCGCATTCGTGAAGATTACCTGACTTTCGCCGAACAGTTGCCGGGTAATCTGGATATCCGCTTTGTGCCGCTCTCTGCGCTGGAAGGCGATAACGTGGCTTCGCAAAGTGAAAGCATGCTGTGGTACAGCGGTCCGACGCTGCTGGAAGTGCTGGAAACCGTAGAGATTCAACGAGTGGTGGATGCTCAGCCGATGCGTTTTCCGGTTCAGTACGTTAATCGCCCGAATCTTGATTTTCGTGGCTATGCCGGAACGCTGGCCTCCGGCAGCGTGAAAATCGGGCAACGTGTCAAAGTATTGCCCTCTGGCGTGGCGTCGAACATCGCGCGGATCGTCACGTTTGATGGCGATCGTGAAGAAGCATTTGCCGGAGAAGCGATCACTCTGGTGCTGACAGATGAGATTGACATCAGCCGTGGCGATCTGTTGCTGGCGGCTGATGACGCGTTACCGGCGGTGCAGAGCGCGTCGGTAGATGTGGTATGGATGGCGGAACAACCGCTTTCCCCAGGTCAGAGTTACGACATAAAAATTGCCGGTAAGAAGACGCGCGCCCGTGTTGATAGTATTCGCTATCAGGTTGATATTAATAATCTTACCCAGCGTGAAGTTGAAAACCTGCCGCTGAATGGGATTGGTCTGGTGGCGCTCACTTTTGATGAGCCACTGGTGTTAGATCGTTATCAGCAAAACCCGGTTACTGGTGGGTTGATTTTTATCGATCGCCTGAGCAATGTTACCGTAGGTGCCGGTATGGTGCATGAGCCAGTTAGCCAGGCAACTGCTGCGCCATCTGAATTCAGTGCATTCGAACTGGAATTGAACGCCCTGGTTCGTCGTCACTTCCCACACTGGGGCGCGCGCGATTTGCTGGGAGATAAATGATGGCGCAGCATGACGAAAACGTCGTCTGGCATAGTCATCCGGTCACGGTGCAACAACGTGAGCAACGCCACGGTCATCGTGGTGTTGTGCTGTGGTTTACCGGCCTTTCTGGTTCCGGGAAATCGACAGTCGCCGGAGCGCTGGAGGAGGCGTTGCATAAACTGGGCGTCAGTACGTATTTGCTGGATGGCGACAACGTTCGTCACGGATTATGCAGCGATCTCGGTTTCAGCGATGCCGATCGTAAAGAAAATATCCGCCGCGTCGGTGAAGTGGCGAATTTAATGGTTGAAGCAGGGCTGGTGGTGCTGACCGCGTTTATCTCGCCGCATCGCGCAGAACGCCAGATGGTTCGCGAGCGTGTAGGAGAAGGGCGCTTTATCGAAGTGTTTGTCGATACGCCACTGGTGATTTGTGAAAGCCGTGATCCAAAAGGCTTATATAAGAAAGCGCGTGCAGGGGAACTGCGTAATTTTACCGGCATTGATTCGGTTTACGAAGCGCCTGAATCGGCAGAAATTCATCTGAATGGTGAACAATTAGTAACAAATTTGGTTCAGCAATTATTAGATCTACTGAGACAGAACGATATTATCAGATCCTGAGACACCACCGGGTTTTTATGCCCGGTTCGTCAAAGCAACAGGATCAGATATGCGTAACAGCCATAACATTACACTAACAAATAGCGATAGCCTGACTGAGGGCGAAGAAACGACATGGTCGCTGCCAGGCGCAGTGGTCGGTTTTTTATCGTGGCTGTGCGCGTTGGCGATCCCAATGTTGATTTATGGCTCTAACACGCTGTTCTTTTTTATCTACACCTGGCCTTTCTTTCTGGCGTTGATGCCCGTCGCGGTTGTAGTGGGGATTGCCCTGCATTCATTGATGGACGGAAAATTACGCTACAGTATTGTTTTCACCCTGGCGACCGTCGGCATTATGTTCGGCGCACTGTTTATGTGGCTACTGGGTTAATTTGTTCTTTCCCGTCTACTCTGTTCATAATTCAAACAGTAACCAATAATGAGATTATGTTCTGCACGCCCTGGGTATACGTAACAATCGACAAATGTGGTACATTTGCCCGCGTTGTCGCGGTATCCCCAACAGAGGATGTAGAGTCGTCTTCGGAAGCATGGGATGATGATGCCGTTTTTCAGGGGGCAGGATGGGTAAACTAACGCTGCTGTTGCTGGCTATTCTGGTCTGGCTACAGTATTCGCTGTGGTTCGGTAAGAACGGTATACATGACTATACCTGCGTCAATAATGATGTGGCGGCACAGCAAGCTACAAACGCGAAACTTAAAGCGCGAAACGATCAGCTTTTTGCCGAAATTGACGATCTCAATGGCGGCCAGGAGGCGCTCGAAGAGCGTGCGCGTAATGAACTCAGCATGACCAGGCCGGGCGAAACTTTTTATCGTCTGGTGCCTGATGCGTCGAAACGCGCACAGTCTGCGGGGCAAAACAATCGATAAATTAGCCCGGGAATTAACATGGCAACCACTTATTTGGATGTTTGCGCCGTGGTTCCGGCGGCCGGATTTGGCCGCCGAATGCAAACGGAATGTCCTAAGCAATATCTCTCAATCGGTAATCAAACCATTCTCGAACACTCGGTACATGCGCTACTGGCGCATCCCCGGGTGACGCATGTCGTCATTGCTATCAGTCCTGGCGATAGCCGCTTTGCACAACTCCCGCTGGCGAATCATCCACAAATCACTGTTGTTGATGGCGGCGAAGAGCGTGCCGATTCTGTGCTGGCAGGTCTGAAAGCCGCTGGTGACGCGCAGTGGGTATTGGTTCATGATGCCGCGCGTCCTTGTTTGCATCAGGATGATCTCGCTCGCTTGTTGGCGTTGAGCGAAACCAGCCGAACGGGAGGCATTCTTGCCGCGCCGGTGCGCGATACTATGAAACGCGCTGAAGCTGGCAAAAATGCCATTGCTCATACCGTTGATCGCAACGGCTTATGGCACGCGCTGACGCCGCAATTTTTCCCTCGCGAGCTGTTACATGATTGCCTGACGCGTGCATTAAATGAAGGCGCTACCATTACCGATGAAGCCTCGGCGCTGGAATACTGCGGTTTTCATCCGCAGCTTGTCGAAGGCCGAGCGGATAATATTAAAGTCACGCGCCCGGAAGATTTGGCGCTTGCCGAATTTTACCTTACCCGAACCATCCATCAGGAGAATACATAATGCGAATTGGACACGGTTTTGATGTACACGCCTTTGGCGGTGAAGGCCCAATTATCATTGGTGGCGTACGCATTCCTTACGAAAAAGGACTGCTGGCGCATTCTGATGGCGATGTAGCGCTGCATGCGTTAACGGATGCATTACTTGGTGCGGCGGCGCTGGGGGATATTGGTAAATTATTCCCGGACACCGACCCGGCATTTAAAGGCGCAGACAGTCGCGAGTTGCTACGCGAAGCCTGGCGGCGCATTCAGGCGAAGGGGTATACCCTCGGTAACGTCGATGTGACTATTATTGCTCAGGCGCCGAAGATGCTGCCGCACATTCCACAAATGCGCGTGTTCATTGCCGAAGATCTCGGCTGCCATATGGATGATGTTAACGTGAAGGCCACTACTACGGAAAAACTCGGATTTACCGGGCGTGGGGAAGGGATTGCCTGTGAAGCGGTGGCGCTACTCATTAAGGCAACGAAATGATTGAGTTTGATAATCTCACTTACCTTCACGGTAAACCACAAGGCACCGGGCTGCTGAAAGCTAACCCGGAAGATTTTGTGGTGGTGGAAGATTTAGGTTTTGAGCCTGATGGCGAAGGTGAGCATATTCTGGTGCGGATCCTCAAAAATGGCTGCAATACCCGTTTTGTGGCGGACGCACTGGCGAAATTCCTGAAAATCCATGCTCGTGAAGTCAGTTTTGCCGGGCAGAAAGACAAACACGCAGTTACGGAACAGTGGTTATGCGCCCGCGTGCCGGGTAAAGAGATGCCCGATTTGAGCGCTTTCCAACTGGAAGGTTGCCAGGTGCTGGAGTATGCGCGGCACAAGCGTAAGATGCGGTTAGGGGCGCTGAAAGGCAATTCATTTACCCTGGTATTGCGTGACATAAGCAATCGTGATGATGTTGAACAGCGCCTGATCGATATTTGTGTTAAAGGGGTGCCTAATTATTTTGGCGCGCAACGTTTTGGTATCGGCGGTAGCAACCTGCAGGGGGCGTTACGTTGGGCGCAAACTCATACTCTGGTGCGCGATTGTAATAAACGGAGTTTTTGGTTGTCGGCTGCCCGTAGCGCTTTGTTTAATCAGATTGTCGCTGAGCGCCTCAAAAAAGCGGACGTTAATCAAGTTGTTGACGGCGATGCGCTACAATTAGCCGGGCGCGGTAGTTGGTTTGTCGCAACAAGTGAAGAACTGGCGGAACTACAGCGTCGCGTCAATGAAAAAGAGCTGATGATTACCGCTGCATTGCCTGGTAGCGGCGAGTGGGGAACTCAACGCGAAGCGCTGGCATTCGAACAAGCGGCTGTTGCTGAAGAAACCGAATTGCAGTCGTTATTGTTGCGTGAAAAAGTTGAAGCCGCGCGCAGAGCGATGTTGCTATATCCGCAACAATTAAGCTGGAACTGGTGGGATGACGTCACCGTCGAAATCCGTTTCTGGCTTCCGGCGGGAAGTTTTGCGACCAGCGTTGTCAGGGAACTTATCAACACAACAGGTGATTATGCGCATATTGCTGAGTAATGATGACGGGGTACATGCACCCGGTATACAAACGCTGGCAAAAGCTTTGCGTGAGTTTGCTGATGTTCAGGTGGTCGCCCCCGATCGTAACCGCAGCGGCGCTTCAAATTCTCTGACGCTGGAATCCTCTCTGCGCACATTTACTTTTGACAATGGCGATATCGCCGTGCAAATGGGAACCCCGACGGACTGCGTCTATCTTGGCGTGAATGCTCTGATGCGTCCGCGCCCGGACATTGTGGTTTCGGGCATTAACGCTGGGCCGAATCTGGGTGATGATGTTATTTATTCCGGCACCGTTGCCGCTGCAATGGAAGGCCGTCATTTAGGTTTTCCGGCATTGGCGGTCTCGCTTGACGGACACAAGCATTATGACACTGCCGCGGCAGTCACCTGTTCCATTTTGCGCGCGCTGTGTAAAGAGCCGCTACGCACCGGGCGTATTCTCAATATCAACGTACCGGATTTACCGCTGGATCAGATTAAAGGTATTCGCGTTACTCGCTGCGGTCGCCGTCACCCGGCAGATCAAGTGATCCCACAGCAGGATCCGCGCGGCAATACGTTGTACTGGATCGGTCCACCCGGCGATAAATGTGATGCCGGTCCCGGGACTGATTTTGCAGCGGTTGATGAAGGCTATGTTTCCATTACGCCGCTGCATGTGGATTTAACCGCGCACAGCGCGCAAGATGTAGTTTCAGACTGGTTAGAGAGCGTGGGAGTTGGCACGCAATGGTAAGCAGACGCGTACAAGCACTTCTGGATCAATTACGTGCGCAGGGCATTAAAGATGAGCAGGTGCTGAATGCACTTGCCGCTGTGCCGCGTGAAAAATTCATTGATGAAGCGTTTGAACAAAAAGCCTGGGACAATATCGCCTTGCCGATAGGTCAGGGGCAGACAATCTCGCAACCTTATATGGTGGCGCGAATGACCGAATTGCTCGAACTGACGCCGCAGTCACGGGTGCTGGAAATCGGCACGGGTTCAGGATATCAAACCGCAATTCTGGCGCATCTTGTCCAGCATGTATGCTCGGTCGAGCGGATTAAAGGATTGCAATGGCAGGCCCGTCGACGCCTGAAGAATCTTGATTTACATAATGTTTCAACTCGTCACGGCGATGGATGGCAAGGTTGGCAAGCACGTGCGCCGTTTGACGCTATCATTGTAACGGCGGCGCCGCCGGAAATCCCAACAGCGTTAATGACGCAACTGGATGAGGGCGGCATTCTCGTCTTACCCGTAGGGGAAGAGCACCAGTATTTAAAACGGGTGCGTCGTCGGGGAGGCGAATTTATTATCGATACCGTGGAGGCCGTGCGTTTTGTTCCCTTAGTGAAAGGGGAGCTGGCTTAATGCTGAGATAATACCTGGAATTTTCCTGGTTATGTTGCAGCAGGTCAGCGTATCGTGAACACCTTTTCCAGTGTTCAGTATGGTGCCTTGCACGGTAATTATTTCACTGGTTATTCATCAATTTTTTCCTGGGGGATAAATGAGCGCGGGAAGCCCAAAATTCACCGTTCGCCGTATTGCGGCTTTGTCACTGGTTTCGCTATGGCTGGCTGGCTGTTCTGACACATCGAATCCACCGGCGCCGGTCAGTTCCGTTAATGGCAATGCGCCAGGTACCAATTCCGGTATGTTGATTACGCCGCCGCCGAAAATGGGGACGACGTCTACAGCGCAACAGCCGCAAATTCAGCCAATACAGCAGCCACAGATTCAACCGGCACAGCAGCCGCAAATCCAGTCAGCGCAACAACCGCAAATCCAGCCGGTACAGCCTGTCGCCCAACAGCCTGTGAAAATGGAAAATGGGCGTATTGTTTACAACCGCCAATATGGAAACATTCCAAAAGGCAGCTATAGCGGTAGTACCTACACGGTGAAAAAAGGCGATACGCTGTTCTACATCGCCTGGATTACCGGCAACGATTTCCGCGATCTCGCCCAGCGCAACAATATTCAGGCGCCATACGCACTGAATGTAGGTCAGACTCTACAGGTGGGGAACGCTTCCGGTACGCCAATCACGGGTGGAAATGCCATTACCCAGGCCGACGCGGCAGAGCAAGGAGTTGTGATCAAGCCTGCACAAAATTCCACAGTTGCTGTTGCGTCGCAACCGACAATTACGTATTCTGAATCTTCGGGTGAACAGAGTGCTAACAAGATGTTGCCGAACAACAAGCCAACTGCGACGGCTGTCACAGCGCCTGTAACGGTACCAACAGCAAGCACAACCGAGCCGACTGTCAGCAGTACATCAACCAGCACGCCAATTTCCACCTGGCGCTGGCCGACTGAGGGCAAAGTGATCGAAACTTTTGGCGCTTCTGAGGGTGGCAACAAAGGGATCGACATTGCCGGTAGCAAAGGACAGGCAATCATCGCGACCGCTGATGGCCGCGTTGTTTATGCCGGTAATGCACTGCGCGGCTACGGTAATCTGATTATCATCAAGCATAATGATGATTACCTGAGTGCCTACGCCCATAACGACACAATGCTGGTCCGGGAACAACAAGAAGTGAAGGCGGGGCAAAAAATAGCGACTATGGGTAGCACCGGAACCAGTTCAACACGCTTGCATTTTGAAATTCGTTACAAGGGGAAATCCGTAAACCCGCTGCGTTATTTGCCGCAGCGATAATTCGGCGGAACCAGGCTTGTGCTTGAATGTTCCGTCAAGGGATCACGGGTAGGAGCCACCTTATGAGTCAGAATACGCTGAAAGTTCATGATTTAAATGAAGATGCGGAATTTGATGAGAACGGAGTTGAGGTTTTTGACGAAAAGGCCTTAGTTGAAGAGGAACCCAGTGATAACGATTTGGCCGAAGAGGAACTGTTATCGCAGGGTGCCACACAGCGTGTGTTGGACGCGACTCAGCTTTACCTTGGTGAGATTGGTTATTCGCCACTGTTAACGGCCGAAGAAGAAGTTTATTTTGCGCGTCGCGCACTGCGTGGGGATGTTGCCTCCCGCCGCCGGATGATCGAGAGTAACTTGCGTCTGGTGGTAAAAATTGCCCGCCGTTATGGCAATCGTGGTCTGGCTTTGCTGGATCTTATCGAAGAGGGCAATCTGGGGCTTATCCGCGCGGTTGAGAAGTTTGACCCGGAACGTGGTTTCCGCTTCTCAACATACGCAACGTGGTGGATTCGTCAGACGATCGAACGGGCGATTATGAACCAAACCCGAACTTACCTTGGTGAGATTGGTTATTCGCCACTGTTAACGGCCGAAGAAGAAGTTTATTTTGCGCGTCGCGCACTGCGTGGGGATGTTGCCTCCCGCCGCCGGATGATCGAGAGTAACTTGCGTCTGGTGGTAAAAATTGCCCGCCGTTATGGCAATCGTGGTCTGGCTTTGCTGGATCTTATCGAAGAGGGCAATCTGGGGCTTATCCGCGCGGTTGAGAAGTTTGACCCGGAACGTGGTTTCCGCTTCTCAACATACGCAACGTGGTGGATTCGTCAGACGATCGAACGGGCGATTATGAACCAAACCCGAACAATTCGTTTGCCGATTCACATCGTAAAGGAGCTGAACGTTTACCTGCGAACCGCACGTGAGTTGTCGCATAAACTGGACCACGAACCGAGCGCGGAAGAGATCGCAGAACAACTGGATAAACCGGTTGATGACGTCAGCCGTATGCTTCGTCTTAACGAACGCATTACCTCGGTAGACACCCCGTTGGGCGGTGATTCCGAAAAAGCGTTGCTGGACATCCTGGCCGATGAAAAAGAAAACGGCCCGGAAGACACCACGCAAGATGACGATATGAAACAAAGCATCGTCAAATGGTTGTTCGAACTGAACGCCAAGCAGCGTGAAGTGCTGGCACGTCGATTCGGTTTGCTGGGGTATGAAGCGGCAACACTGGAAGATGTAGGTCGTGAAATTGGCCTCACCCGTGAACGTGTTCGCCAGATTCAGGTTGAAGGCCTGCGTCGTCTGCGTGAAATTTTGCAGACTCAGGGGCTGAATATCGAAGCGCTGTTCCGCGAATAAGTAAGCATCTGTCAGAAAGGCCAGTCTCAAGTGAGGCTGGCCTTTTCTTTTGTATGGAAATTGGTGCGTTTGTCGGTCGGATAAGACGCGACAGCGTCGCATCCGGTAATCAGAACCCTATGCGTTCATCATCTTTCGCACCAACTGCATAAACAACTCTTGCTCTTCTTTACTCAATCGCCCCAAAAACTCCTCATCCACGCCATCACCAATGGGGATCGCCGCGGCAAGTACCTTTTCACCTTCCGCAGTCAGCCAGACAAAGCGTCTTCGTTTATCGACAGTGTCATGTTCTCGTTTGACCAGACCCCGGTTTTCCATTCTTGCCAGCATTTCCGCCAGCGTTGCTTTAGTGCTGGCTGCCGCTTCAATCAACGCAACCTGCTCGATACCGGGATGTTCAGCGATAGCACGCATCACTGCATACTGAGGTTTGGTCAGATCAGGTAACTCATGCTGCCAGCGAGCTGTGTGCTGCTGGAAAAGCTGTCGTAGCTGATGGAACGCTTTATTTCGTAACGCCATGTAAACTCCGGGCTAATTCTCTGCCGCTATCATAGCGGTTTTCCAGTGACGAAGAAGATGTTGTTACTTCTCAATCCTTGCCGCTGTGGAAATGGAGGAGTATGTTAATAATAACGTTCGTATACGAACAGTTAAGGGAATAAAGAATGAAATTGATCGTCGGGATGACAGGGGCCACTGGTGCGCCTCTTGGTGTGGCATTACTGCAGGCGCTGCGAGAGATGCCTGATGCTGAAACGCATCTGGTGATGTCGAAGTGGGCAAAAACCACCATTGAACTGGAAACGTCTTACAGCGCTCGCGATGTTGCTGCCCTCGCAGACTTCAGCCATAACCCGGCGGATCAGGCGGCGACTATCTCATCCGGTTCCTTTCGTACCGACGGCATGATCGTGATTCCGTGCAGTATGAAAACACTCGCCGGCATTCGCGCCGGTTACGCCGATGGGCTGGTGGGGCGTGCGGCGGACGTCGTGCTCAAAGAAGGCCGTAAACTGGTGCTGGTGCCGCGTGAAATGCCGCTCAGCACCATCCATCTTGAAAATATGCTCGCACTTTCACGCATGGGGGTAGCGATGGTGCCACCTATGCCTGCTTTCTATAACCATCCGCAAAGCGTTGACGACATCACGCAACACATAGTCGCTCGCGTGCTGGATCAATTTGGCCTCGAACATCCTCATGCCAGGCGCTGGCAAGGATTGCCGCAGACCCGGAATTTTTCTCAGGAGAATGAATAATGGCATTTGATGATTTACGCAGCTTTTTACAGGCGCTTGATGACCACGGACAGTTGTTGAAAATCAGCGAAGAGGTGAACGCGGAGCCAGATCTTGCGGCGGCAGCCAATGCCACCGGGCGTATCGGCGACGGCGCACCGGCGCTGTGGTTTGATAATATTCGCGGCTTTATCGATGCGCGCGTGGCGATGAACACCATCGGTTCCTGGCAGAACCACGCGATTTCCCTCGGCCTGCCGCCAAATACCCCGGTTAAAAAACAGATTGATGAATTTATCCGCCGCTGGGATAACTTCCCGATAGCCCCGGAGCGCCGGGCAAACCCTGCCTGGGCGCAGAACTCTGTTGATGGCGACGAGATCAACCTGTTCGATATTCTGCCGCTGTTTCGTTTAAACGATGGTGATGGCGGCTTCTATCTCGACAAGGCGTGTGTGGTTTCCCGCGATCCGCTTGACCCGGATAACTTCGGCAAGCAGAACGTCGGCATCTACCGCATGGAAGTAAAGGGTAAGCGTAAGCTCGGTCTGCAACCGGTGCCGATGCATGATATTGCCCTGCATCTGCATAAAGCGGAAGAGCGCGGTGAAGATCTACCGATTGCGATCACCCTCGGTAACGATCCGATCATCACCCTGATGGGCGCCACGCCGCTGAAATACGATCAGTCCGAATACGAAATGGCGGGCGCACTGCGCGAAAGCCCGTACCCGATCGCCAGCGCGCCGTTGACTGGCTTTGATGTGCCGTGGGGCTCGGAAGTGATCCTTGAAGGGGTTATCGAAAGCCGTAAACGCGAAATCGAGGGGCCATTCGGCGAGTTTACCGGTCACTACTCTGGCGGGCGTAACATGACCGTGGTGCGCATCGATAAAGTCTCTTATCGCACCAAACCGATTTTCGAATCGCTCTATCTCGGTATGCCGTGGACCGAAATCGACTACCTGATGGGTCCAGCCACCTGCGTGCCGCTGTACCAGCAACTGAAAGCGGAATCCCCGGAAGTTCAGGCGGTGAACGCCATGTACACCCACGGCCTGCTGGCAATTATCTCCACCAAAAAACGCTACGGCGGCTTTGCCCGCGCGGTGGGTCTGCGCGCAATGACCACGCCGCACGGTCTGGGCTACGTGAAGATGGTGATTATGGTCGATGAAGACGTTGACCCGTTTAACCTGCCGCAGGTGATGTGGGCGCTCTCCTCGAAAGTGAACCCGGCAGGTGACTTAGTGCAGTTGCCGAATATGTCCGTGCTGGAACTCGACCCAGGCTCAAGCCCGGCGGGGATCACCGACAAACTGATTATCGACGCCACCACGCCTGTTGCGCCAGACAACCGTGGTCACTACAGCCAGCCGGTGGTGGATTTACCGGAAACCAAAGACTGGGCTGAAAAACTGACCGCTATGCTGGCCGCACGTCAATAAGGAGAAAAAGATGATTTGTCCACGTTGTGCAGATGAACTGATTGAAGTGATGGCGAAATCGCCGGTGAAAGATGTCTGGACGGTCTACCAGTGCCAGCATTGCCTTTATACATGGCGCGATACCGAACCGCTACGTCGCACCAGCCGTGAACATTACCCGCAAGCGTTCCGTATGACGCAGAAAGATATTGATGACGCGCCAATGGTGCCGAGTATTCCACCACTGTTGGCGGAAGGTAAGCGTTAAATAAAAGGTCCGATGTCCATCGGACTCTTTGAGATTGAAGACAAACGCAAAACTGCCTGATGCGCTACGCTTATCAGGCCTACAATAATTTTGCAATATAATGATTTTAAACGATTTTATAAGCCTGGTAAGGCGTTTACGCCGTATCCGGTATGAACAAAGCATACTTTGTCATTAGTCTGAAAGGTCCGACATCCATCGGACCTTTTTATTGT
>NZ_BBMY01000069.1 GCF_000759775.1 Escherichia albertii NBRC 107761 = DSM 17582 | reverse complement strand
CCGATAATTAAATCTTCAATTTTTGATGGCAGTTGCTCGTAAGAATCAAAGCTCATCAAGAAAGTTTTTAAGTTATTCTTTGTTGTTTTGCGTACTGGCATAAATCTGTCTCGTGGCGTAATGCTACGAATGACCGCTTCAATGTTTTTACGTTCGGTTTTGGAAAAGGCTGGCAGTTCGTAGCTGGTGGGGTTGTTTGTGTAAGCGTAGGAGTTGTGCTTGTTGCGTTCTCTCGATGCCTGAAGCATCACTCTAAATTCTGCGTCTCTCATTCATAAGCTAGTCCTTATAATTGTTAATTCTCTGTTAACCCATATATACAATACTAGCATTTTCAAAGACTAATGTCAAGTATTTTCGTAACAATTTCGTAACATTTGTGGTATAATGGTTTATGAGAGAGGGGGAAATATGAAGAGTGGCTATGTATTTGGTCACATGTTTTTGCATTGCACACAGAAGGTACATTGAATGGTAAATCTCCCTCCTGAGCTGGGGTCACCTGATGTATGGGCTGGTGGAGGTGTTGGGCTGATTGCAGGCCTGCTACTTCGCTACGTCCTCGTCAGAGTGCTTATTGTCTTTAAACTGTTCGGTCATACATGGACGCTTGACCTTAAGGATAATGACCACACAGAACCTCGTTAAGCTCCCTTCAAAACCCCCTGTACGAGATGGTATAGGGGTATCTTTATCATTTTGTGCTATCTATTAAAAAATAGCTTGACAGAACCGGAAGGCTGTATCTATCAAGCATTCAGCTCTCTGACAGTAATTTCTAAAAGTTCTTATTTTTCAATAAGTTGTAATTAGCCATATATAGAGAACTGACAAGTCTCTTCACAATTAACTCTGTAACCTTAACAGTGATTTCTAAAAATGCTTATTTTTCAATGAGTTGTAATCACCCAATATATAAGACTGTCCAGTACCTTCACAGAAAAACTTCAGAGGTCTTCTTAGTTGGGCTTGTATAACACAACCCCTAGCTATCCACTAATTGGTATTGTTACCAATCCCTAAGCGGGAGAAGAGCGACACCCAGGAAAGGGAAGCTCCCTTCTTAACCGACCTTCTTAACCGACTTTCTTAACCGACTTTCTTAACCAGCCCTTTACGTTATTCGTTCACAGTGTTGATAAGTGGTTTTGCCCTCTGTTTCTGTTATCATCGGGCTTACCTTATCAGGGCTTTGAAATGTCCCTGTAACTTCCCTCTTAACGGGAGAGAAAGAACATAGTGACCCCAAGCGAAGCGCCCCTCTAAAAAGTTTTTTAGCTACTTTGTTTAAAAGCACATCAAACGATACATTTTATTGATTTAGGTCAAAGACAAAAGCATTGACAAAATGGTATGATTGTTCACATGACCTTACTTAACAGACTTTTAAGAGCTTTGAAACGGCCTATTTAACAAGGTCACTACCTCTGGTCTTATCCCTCCCTCTTGGTAGTTCTGTTAAGAATTTTTCAGTTCTCTCTTAAGACAACTGTTAAGACAGAACCTACCTTCGGTTTTCATGGTTCTCTTCCCCCGTTAAACAGTCCTTCCTAACAGCTTCGAAATTACCTGTCAAGTATCTTACAAGACTCTATAAAGACCCTCTGAATCTGACCTGATATAGATGCTGTGAAGGCATGTTCTCTAGGTCTGTGTAGCTTACTTAACGGGAAGAGGGGATACATGAGAAAGAACCCCTCCTACTTAAAAGAACTATTTGACATTATTGTGATGGTTGTTTAAGATGCAACTGTACAGACACCTTCATCGGTTTCTCTACACCTTCCTATGGCTTGGTCTGGTTAGGTAAGGTGGGGTATGGTTAAGTATGGGTGGATTGTCGTAGCCACGTTAAAAATCGACTATAAGGAACTCCTACGGGAGTCCTTTTTAGTTTGTATAAAATCTGTACAGTAACTTTTCAGATTCTGAAAATTTTTATAAAAAATAATCAGGCCTCTTCTAAGTCTCTTCAACCAAATCTTTCAAAAATATCACAAGACTATGTATACCTGCTAAGTACCCGTCACTACGCCTAAGTGGTCCCCTTTGCAAAAAAGCCAAATATCAGCTACATCCATGTAACTATTCAGTAACTTATTTGGCAAGTCTGTAATAAGTTGCTCTAGAGATTCCTAATTCTTCCTGAATCTGCAACCGTGTCTTACCTTGTGAAATAAGCATCTGTACAGCCTCTGAAGAAGCTTTTACAGGCCTCCCCATGTGAACCCCTTCAGCTTTAGCACGTTCAATACCAGCCTTTCTACGTTCACTGATAAGGTCTTTCTCAAGGTCAGCTAAACCAGCCATCATAGTAAGCATTGCTTTACCGATTGGTGTAGACAGGTCAAAACCTTCACGTAGAGAAACAACCCTCACACCTTTAGTCTGTAGTGCCTCCACGTTAGAGAGCACATCAACGGTATTACGCCCTAAACGGTCAATAGCTACCACAACTAACGTATCGTCACACCTTACATAGTTCATCATGTCTCTAAAACCATCTCTGCTGGTGGCCTTTGTAGCTCCTGAGACAGCCTCATCAATAAACCATTTATCGACCTTGTGAACCTTCTCTATCTGTAGTTTCTGGTTGTCTACAGTCTGGTCTTGTGTTGATACCCTGCAATAACCAATCACCGCCATACATCCCCCTTAGAAGTCTCAAAAGTTAGTCTCATAAGTTTAGCTGTCTCATAATCCAAAAGCAACCTTTTGAGACTACTTGAGGGTGCATTCTACCGTTACGTTGAAAGTGTCTCAAAAGGAAGTCCTTTTAAGACTGGTTATGAAGGAGCTATGAGGTTGATTAGGGGTTGGTACAAGCCCAACTAACCGAATCAACTATGAAGATTTTAGGAGGGTAACTGTAACCATCACTTTACGATATTTTTATGCAGGTGGTTGTTAAGTGGTTTGATAGTTACATCATGTGACCAACTGCATGAATAGCGTTATATACTCCTGTATATAGCACTTTTCTAGGAGTCGAGAGAGGGACGACTAACACGATACAGTTTACCCTGAAAAGAGACTTCACAGATTCTTTTTATATTTCAATAAGTTATGCTAAAAAGAGACTATACCGATACTGCATAGAATCTGTGTAGGATTGCATAGATAGCGCATAAATACACCGTTAAATTGCATAGGTACTAACCTGTTTATGTCCTGTTATTAACAGGTAGTTGAATGTACGTGTTTAGCTATGTAAAAGCACCAGAACTTTAGCCATTTCTAACGACTCCTCGTGTTATCTCTATTCGTAGCGATTCGCTACCACATATTTAAAGATAAGACGTCCTTCCCAGAGTGCAAATTTCACAACCACTTATTTGATTTATAACAATTTTCACAAGCACGTAATTTTGTCGCAAAATGATACATTTTTATCTTATAGCGTTTTTTTAATTATAAGAGCGGCTTATAGAAGAATATTGGAAATGATATCTATTCTCGTTAATAAGCTGTTGCAGGATATTACCAAACGCGGATCAGCTGGCATACGTTCACTAAGCTTAGTCCCACGTAGCGAAAATATGGCAGTCGCCATACGCCGCGTTTAATCCATGCACTATGATGACGGAGGTCAGTAATGGCAAACCATCGAGGCGGTTCAGGCAATTTTGCAGAAGACCGCGAAAGAGCATCAGAAGCAGGTAAAAAAGGTGGACAGCACAGCGGGGGGAATTTTAAAAATGACCCGCAGCGCGCATCTGAAGCAGGAAAAAAAGGCGGCAAAAGCAGCCACGGCAAAAGCGGTAATTAGCCGGTCTAATCCAGAATGAATGCGTTTTGTTTGAGGCGCATCATTAAGCCACCACCGCCGGTCACTCCGGCGGTTTTTCGTTCTCCTTGTATCCTCACGTTAATACTTTTTTGCTTATTCCAGCATTATTCATTCGTACTGTGAATGTTGATGGTCGAGGCATCGTGCTGATTTTGCTATCCTGTTGCCCATCGACAAGAGGGGAGAGCGCATGACGCAAGGCGCAGTGAAAACAACGGGTAAACGCTCGCGCGCGGTGAGCGCGAAGAAAAAAGCGATTCTTGGCGCGGCACTGGACACTTTTTCGCAATTTGGTTTTCACGGTACAAGGCTGGAGCAGATCGCAGAGTTGGCTGGCGTGTCAAAGACCAATCTGCTGTATTACTTCCCGTCGAAAGAGGCACTGTATATTGCGGTGTTGCGACAAATTCTTGATGTCTGGCTGGCGCCGTTAAAGGCGTTTCGAGAAGATTTCGCCCCGCTGGCGGCGATCAAAGAGTACATTCGTCTGAAGCTGGAAGTCTCCCGCGATTATCCGCAGGCTTCACGTCTGTTTTGTATGGAGATGCTGGCGGGCGCGCCGCTGCTAATGGATGAACTGACGGGCGATTTGAAAGCGTTAATTGACGAGAAATCGGCGCTGATTGCCGGTTGGGTCAAAAGCGGCAAGCTTGCGCCGATTGACCCACAGCATTTGATTTTTATGATTTGGGCTTCCACCCAACATTACGCTGATTTTGCTCCCCAGGTGGAGGCGGTGACAGGCGCGACGCTGCGCGATGAGGTGTTTTTCAATCAAACGGTTGAAAACGTACAGCGAATTATTATTGAAGGAATTCGACCACGTTAATGATGCCGGAGGAGGTAACAACATCCTCCGGCTACCTGCTTAACCGATCGTCATCAAACTGGCGTTCCCCCCGGCAGCAGCGGTATTCACACTCAGCGAACGCTCGATATACAGCCGTTCCAGAAGGATATTGCTTTCTCCACGGGCGAAACCCTGCACCGAAATAATTGCGCCATCTCGCGCGGCAACCGCTTCACACAATGCACGAAGCTGATCCGAATCTCCGTGGAAGATAACTGCATCAAACGGTTGAGCGGTTATATTTTCCGCTTTCGCCAGTTGAATACGTTCGCTGACTGCCGATGGCAATGCCTTCACTAGCTGACGATGCAACGCGTCATCCGGCCACAGTACCCGGCTGCCCACTGCCAGCACGGCGGCGAGCTGAGTTAATGCATCCTGTTCATCGTCCGCAATACACAACACGCACTCACGCGGCAGCAGCGTCCAGGTGTTGCGCTCACCCGTCGGCCCTGGCAGCAATCGCTGTGTTCCTGCCTGCGCCAGCTCGCTATATTGCGTACATAACGCCTGCAATTCTGGACGGTTTGCCGCCCATTCCCGCAGTGCATTCAGTGGCTGAGTCAATGCGGTTTTCAACTGCGCATCGACCGGATACTCTGCATCCTGACGCGCGAGCGTCACCGCCAGCGCGCTTTCCGGGCGATTCGCCAGCAGGCGGTAGAGATAGAGCGGACCGCCTGCTTTCGGCCCGGTGCCGGACAACCCTTCGCCGCCGAATGGCTGTACCCCAACCACTGCGCCCACCATATTACGGTTAACATACAGATTACCGACATGCGCCGAGCCAGTGACCTGGGCAATGGTTTCATCAATACGCGTATGGACGCCGAGCGTCAGGCCATAACCGGAAGCGTTAATCTGTTCGATCAGTTCCGGCAGCTGGTTACGGTTGTAACGCACCACATGCAGCACCGGACCAAATACCTCTTTTTGCAATTCGGCAAAATCATCCAGTTCGATCAGCGTCGGGGCGACAAAGGTGCCACTTTGCCACTCACGGGCATCTTCACTGTTTTCCCGCACTGCCTGGAACACCGGACGGCCTTTACTACGCATAGTCTGAATATGGCGCTCAATATTGGTCTTCGCTTCGCCATCAATCACCGGACCGATATCGGTGGTCAGGCGACCCGGATTACCCATCCGGCATTCGACCATTGCGCCGCGCAGCATTTTTAACGTGTGGTCGGCAATTTCATCTTGCAGACACAGCACGCGCAGCGCCGAACAACGCTGACCTGCACTGTCGAAGGCCGAGGCCAGCACATCTATTACTACTTGTTCGGTCAGGGCGGAGGAATCGACAATCATCGTGTTCATGCCGCCGGTTTCCGCAATGAGTGGAATTGGGCGGCCCTGAGCGTCCAGGCGGCTGGCGATATTGCGTTGCAGTAACGTAGCGACTTCCGTTGAACCGGTAAACATCACCCCGCGCACGCGATCATCACCCGTCAGTTGCGCGCCTACGGTTTCACCCTGACCAGGCAGCAACTGCACCACGCCTGGCGGTACACCCGCTTCCAGCAAAATGGCGATCCCTTGCGCGGCAATCAGCGGCGTTTGTTCGGCCGGTTTTGCCAGTACGCTGTTACCTGCTGCCAGTGCGGCAGCGATCTGCCCGGTGAAAATCGCCAGCGGGAAGTTCCACGGGCTGATACACACCACAGGCCCTAATGGACGATGGGTTTCGTTAGCGAAATCATCCCGCACCTGTCCGGCGTAGTAGTGGAGAAAATCGACCGCTTCGCGTACTTCGGCAATGGCGTTACTGAAGGTTTTTCCGGCTTCACGCACCAGAATACCAATCAATTGCTGCATCTGGCTTTCCATCAGCACGGCAGCGCGGTGCAAAATCGCCGCACGTTCAGCCGGAGGAGTGGCAAACCAGATTGGCGCGTTATTGACGGCATTTTCCAGCGCTTGATCCACTTCACGTGGCGTGGCTTCACGCACGTAGCCAACAATATCTTTCGGTTCCGCCGGGTTGATAACGGGCGACATTTCACCTGCCGCGACCGGTTGTTCCAGCATTGGCAAGGCCTGCCATTTTTGTAGTGCACTATTGAGCAGGGCAGAGGAGAGCGAGGCCAGTCGGTGTTCATTGGCAAGATCCAGCCCTGTCGAGTTGTCGCGCCCGTGGCCGTAAAGATCGCGCGGCAGGGGAATTTTCGGATGCGGTAATCCAGTTTGCCCTTCCTGTTGTGCCATTTTTTCTACGGCGGCGACCGGATCGGCAACCAGTTCATCCAGTGGCAAAGATGTATCGGCAATACGGTTAACAAACGACGTGTTGGCGCCGTTTTCCAGCAAGCGACGCACCAGGTACGCCAGCAGAGTTTCATGTGTACCAACCGGGGCATAAATACGACATGGTCGGTTAAGTTTGCCGTCGGCAACTTTCCCGGTGACCTGCTCATACAGTGGCTCGCCCATACCGTGCAGGCACTGGAACTCGTACTGACCCGGGTAGTAGTTCTGACCCGCCAGTTGATAAATCGCCGCCAGCGTATGGGCGTTGTGCGTCGCGAACTGCGGATAAATTAAATTCGGCACCGCCAGCAGCTTTTTGGCACAGGCGAGATAAGAAACGTCGGTATACACCTTGCGGGTATAAACCGGATAGCCTTCGAGGCCGTCTATTTGCGCACGCTTAATTTCGCTGTCCCAGTATGCGCCCTTCACCAGACGAATCATCAGACGGCGACGGCTGCGGGTGGCGAGATCAATCAGGTAATCAATCACCAGTGGGCAACGTTTCTGGTAAGCCTGAATAACAAAACCGATGCCGTTCCAGCCTGTCAGTTCAGGCTCGAAACAGAGTTTTTCCAGCAGATCGAGGGAGATCTCCAGACGATCGGCCTCTTCGGCGTCAATATTGATACCAATATCGTACTGACGCGCCAGCAGGGTTAATGACTTCAGACGTGGATAAAGCTCGTCCATTACCCGGTCATACTGGGCGCGGCTGTAGCGCGGATGCAGCGCCGACAGCTTGATTGAAATGCCCGGACCTTCATAGATACCGCGACCGTTGGACGCTTTACCAATGGCGTGAATCGCCTGCTGATAGGAAACCATATACGCCTGTGCGTCCGCTGCGGTCAGTGCGGCTTCGCCCAGCATATCGTATGAGTAACGGAAACCTTTCTCTTCCAGATTGCGGGCGTTGGCTAATGCTTCCGCGATGGTTTCGCCCGTGACGAACTGCTCGCCCATCAGGCGCATTGCCATATCCACGCCTTTGCGGATCAGTGGTTCGCCGCTCTTACCGATAATGCGGTTCAGCGAGCGGGAGAGGCTGGCTTCGTTATGGGTAGAAACCAGTTTGCCGGTAAACAGCAGCCCCCAGGTGGCGGCATTAACAAACAGTGACGGGCTACGACCAATGTGTGACTGCCAGTTACCATTGCTGATTTTGTCGCGAATTAGGGCGTCGCGGGTGGCTTTGTCGGGAATACGCAGCAATGCTTCCGCCAGACACATCAGCGCCACGCCTTCCTGCGATGACAGCGAAAACTCCTGCAATAACCCCTGAACCATGCCTGCGCGACCGCTGGCGGTTTTTTGATTACGCAGTTTATCTGCCAGCTGATACGCCAGTTTATGCGCCTGTTCTGCAATGGGGTGTGGCAGGCGAGCTTGTTCCAGCAACATGGAAACGGCTTCTGTTTCCGGGCGGCGATAGGCAGCGGTGATGGCGGCGCGGGAAACCGACTGGGGCAATATTTGCTCGGCAAAGTCGAGAAAAGGCTGATGGGGTTCATCCGCCGGATTCGGCGCTTCATCGCTCTCATTAGCTGCACCAGAAAGCAGCGCAGGCAACTCTGGTAGCGCATTGCCGTTTTCCAGTTGTTCAAGATAAGAAAAAATCGCCTGCTTAATTAACCAGTGCGGTGTGCGATCGATTCGTATCGCGGCTGACTTAATACGCTCACGCGTTGCGTCGTCCAGCTTAACCCCCATGGTGGTGGTTCCCATGCCATTACTCCTGTTGTTCTTAAAGGTATAGCGAAGTGTTGTTAAGAAATATCTATTATGTTGCAACTTTGTGCAACCTTGTTAAATGTGACCTGTGTTGCAAGCTTAAAAATGAATGAAATGTTAATAAAAGAAATCGATATGACGGGGAATAAAAAATAATGCAGACTTTTTCTCTGCGGCAGTTAACCTTTTTGAAAGGTGCAACCACGAAAAATGTGATGGAGTGCAACCTGATGAAAAATAGTATCGCTGGTTAATAAAATTTGATGTAAATGATGTGTTAAATCGATTGTGAATACCCCGAGCTTCCGGCAGGATACGGTCGCCCTGGCATAAATAACACCATTACCTCGTTCCGGTAATGGCTATAACGGCGTTTCGACATTGCCGATAATAATTTTTTGGAGACTTTAGATGGCTATTAGCACACCGATGTTGGTGACATTCTGTGTCTATATCTTTGGCATGATATTGATTGGGTTTATCGCCTGGCGATCAACCAAAAATTTTGACGACTATATTCTGGGAGGACGCAGCCTTGGGCCATTTGTGACGGCATTATCGGCGGGCGCGTCAGATATGAGCGGCTGGTTATTAATGGGTCTGCCTGGCGCGGTATTTCTTTCCGGGATTTCCGAAAGCTGGATTGCTATTGGCCTGACATTAGGCGCATGGATTAACTGGAAACTGGTAGCCGGGCGATTGCGTGTACATACCGAATACAACAATAACGCCTTAACGCTGCCAGATTATTTCACCGGACGTTTTGAAGATAAAAGCCGTATTTTGCGTATTATTTCTGCGCTGGTTATTTTGCTGTTCTTCACTATTTATTGTGCCTCGGGCATTGTGGCAGGCGCTCGCCTGTTTGAAAGCACTTTCGGCATGAGCTATGAAACCGCACTGTGGGCGGGCGCGGCGGCAACCATCCTGTATACCTTTATCGGTGGTTTCCTTGCTGTCAGTTGGACTGATACCGTACAGGCCAGCCTGATGATTTTCGCCCTGATCCTGACGCCGGTGATTGTGATTATCAGCGTCGGCGGCTTTGGCGATTCGCTGGAAGTCATCAAACAAAAGAGTATTGAAAACGTCGATATGCTCAAAGGACTGAACTTTGTCGCCATTATTTCTCTGATGGGCTGGGGACTGGGCTATTTCGGGCAACCGCATATTCTGGCGCGTTTTATGGCGGCGGACTCTCACCACAGCATTGTCCATGCGCGTCGTATCAGTATGACCTGGATGATCCTCTGCCTGGCAGGTGCGGTGGCGGTCGGTTTCTTCGGCATTGCATACTTTAACAATAATCCAGCGGTTGCCGGGGCGGTAAATCAGAACTCTGAACGCGTGTTTATCGAACTGGCGCAAATATTGTTTAACCCGTGGATTGCCGGGATTTTGTTGTCGGCGATTCTGGCGGCAGTGATGTCAACCTTAAGCTGCCAGTTGCTGGTGTGCTCCAGCGCGATTACTGAAGATCTGTATAAAGCGTTTCTGCGTAAACATGCCAGCCAACAAGAGTTGGTGTGGGTAGGACGTGCGATGGTGCTGGTGGTAGCGTTGGTGGCTATCGCTCTGGCGGCGAACCCGGAAAACCGCGTGCTGGGTCTGGTGAGCTATGCGTGGGCAGGTTTTGGCGCGGCGTTTGGTCCGGTGGTGCTGTTCTCGGTGATGTGGTCACGCATGACGCGCAACGGTGCGCTGGCGGGGATGATCATTGGCGCACTGACCGTTATCGTCTGGAAACAGTTCGGCTGGCTGGGCCTGTACGAAATTATCCCAGGCTTTATCTTCGGCAGCGTTGGGATTGTGGTATTTAGTTTGCTGGATAAAGCTCCGTCAGCGGCGATGCAAAAACGTTTTGCCGAAGCTGACGCGCACTATCATTCGGTGCCGCCGTCACGGTTGCAGGAAAGCTAAGGGACGGCGTTTTACCAAAAATTCCACGTCATAACAGGAAGCAGGCAGAGGGCAATCAGTGATTGCCCTCTGCGTTTTCTCTCAAAGTGTTTTTACATTTCCTCATCATTATCACTACATTCTGCTTGTATTTTTCTTCTCCGTAATGATAATCGCTATTACTACGATTTACTTTTCTTTGCATTGATTGACTCAGAAAAACGTTTAAGGGTGGGTGGCATGTTTGTTCCGTTTCTTATTATGTTGCGCGAAGGACTTGAAGCCGCGCTGATTGTCAGTTTGATTGCCAGCTATCTTAAGCGTACCCAGCGAGGCCGATGGATTGGTGTCATGTGGATTGGCGTGTTGCTTGCCGCTGCGTTGTGCCTGGGCTTGGGCATCCTCATTAATGAAACCACTGGCGAATTCCCACAAAAAGAACAGGAGCTGTTTGAAGGTATCGTGGCAGTGATCGCCGTGGTGATCCTCACCTGGATGGTTTTCTGGATGCGCAAAGTGTCGCGCAATGTCAAAGTACAACTGGAGCAGGCGGTCGATAGTGCATTACAGCGTGGAAATCATCATGGCTGGGCATTGGTGATGATGGTCTTTTTTGCCGTTGCAAGGGAAGGGCTGGAGTCGGTCTTTTTCCTGCTGGCGGCATTTCAACAAGATGTCGGGATCTGGCCGCCGCTGGGTGCAATGCTTGGTCTTGCTACAGCCGTGGTGCTTGGCTTCCTGCTCTACTGGGGCGGTATTCGCCTCAATCTTGGTGCATTTTTTAAATGGACCAGTCTGTTTATTCTCTTCGTCGCCGCAGGGCTGGCAGCTGGCGCCATTCGCGCATTTCATGAAGCCGGATTGTGGAACCACTTTCAGGAAATCGCCTTCGATATGAGCGCGGTGCTCTCAACTCACTCTCTGTTCGGTACGCTGATGGAAGGGATTTTTGGTTATCAGGAAGCGCCGAGCGTCAGCGAAGTCGCCGTCTGGTTTATTTATCTCATCCCGGCGCTGGTGGCATTTGCTATGCCGCCACGTGCAGGGGCGACAGCGTCTCGCTCCGCATAACGAATACGACGCAAACTCTTGCTTAGTTACAACATACTTTAAAGGGATAGTCTCGTCATGACCATTAACTTCCGCCGTAACGCATTGCAGTTGAGCGTGGCTGCGCTGTTCTCTTCTGCTTTTATGGCTAACGCCGCTGATATTCCGCAGGTCAAAGTCACTGTGACAGATAAACAGTGCGAACCGATGACCATTACGGTTAACGCCGGGAAAACGCAATTTTTCATTCAGAACCACAGCCAGAAGGCGCTGGAGTGGGAGATCCTCAAAGGCGTGATGGTGGTGGAAGAGCGGGAAAATATCGCCCCCGGTTTTAGCCAGAAGATGACGGCGAATTTACAGCCTGGCGAATACGATATGACCTGTGGTCTGCTGACTAACCCGAAAGGGAAGTTGATTGTCAAAGGCGAGGCGACTGCCGATGCAGCGCAAAGCGATGCGTTGTTAAGTCTTGGTGGTGCAATTACTGCATATAAAGCCTATGTCATGGCGGAAACCACGCAGCTGGTGACCGACACTAAGGCCTTTACCGACGCCATCAACGCTGGCGATATCGAAAAAGCGAAAGCGCTGTATGCGCCGACACGCCAGCACTACGAGCGTATTGAACCGATCGCTGAACTGTTCTCCGATCTGGATGGCAGCATTGATGCCCGTGAAGATGATTACGAGCAGAAAGCCGCCGATCCAAAATTCACCGGTTTCCACCGTCTGGAAAAAGCCTTGTTTGGTGACAACACCACCAAAGGGATGGATAAGTACGCCGACCAGCTTTATACCGATGTGGTTGAGTTGCAAAAACGTATTAGCGAACTGGCTTTTCCCCCCTCAAAAGTGGTCGGTGGTGCTGCCGGGCTGATTGAAGAAGTAGCCGCCAGCAAAATCAGCGGTGAAGAAGATCGCTACAGCCACACCGATCTGTGGGACTTCCAGGCTAACGTTGAAGGCTCGCAGAAAATTGTCGATTTACTGCGTCCACAACTGCAAAAAGCCAACCCGGAACTGCTGGCAAAAGTCGATGCTAATTTCAAAAAGGTCGATACCATTCTGGCGAAATACCGTACCAAAGACGGTTTTGAGACCTACGACAAATTGACCGATGCCGATCGTAACGCGCTGAAAGGGCCGATTACCGTGCTGGCGGAAGAGCTGGCACAACTTCGTGGTGTGCTGGGGCTGGATTAAGTGTTATGCAGTATGAAGATGAAAACGGCGTGAATGAACCGTCACGCCGACGTTTGCTGAAAGGAATTGGGGCGCTGGCGCTGGCGGGAGGTTGCCCGGTTGCTCATGCACAAAAACCGCAAAGTGCGCCGGGGACGCTTTCGCCGGATGCTCGTAATGAGAAACAGCCGTTTTATGGCGAACATCAGGCAGGGATTCTGACGCCGCAGCAGGCCGCAATGATGCTGGTGGCGTTTGATGTGCTTGCCAGCGATAAAGCCGATCTTGAGCGACTATTTCGCTTGCTGACCCAGCGGTTTGCTTTTCTGACTCAGGGCGGAGCGGCACCAGAAACGCCAAATCCGCGTCTGCCACCACTCGACTCCGGCATTCTCGGCGGCTACATTGCACCCGATAATCTCACCATTACGTTATCGGTAGGCCACTCGTTGTTCGATGAGCGCTTTGGCCTTGCGTCGCAGATGCCGAAAAAATTGCAGAAGATGACGCGTTTTCCTAACGATTCGCTGGATGCCACGCTGTGTCATGGCGATGTGTTGCTACAGATTTGCGCCAATACTCAGGACACGGTTATCCATGCGCTGCGGGATATCATCAAACACACCCCGGATTTACTTAGTGTGCGCTGGAAGCGGGAAGGGTTTATTTCCGAACATGCGGCGCGTAGTAAAGGCAAAGAGACGCCGATTAATTTGCTGGGCTTCAAAGACGGTACCGCCAATCCCGACAGCCAGAATGCGAAGTTGATGCAACAAGTGGTGTGGGTGACGGCAGATCAGCAGGAGCCTGCGTGGACAATCGGTGGCAGCTATCAGGCAGTACGCTTGATTCAGTTTCGCGTTGAGTTTTGGGACCGCACGCCGCTGAAAGAGCAGCAGACGATTTTTGGTCGTGATAAGCAAACTGGCGCGCCACTGGGGATGCAGCACGAACATGATGTGCCGGATTATGCCAGCGATCCAGAAGGGAAGGTGATTGCGTTGGACAGTCATATCCGGCTGGCGAATCCCCGCACGCCGGAGAGCGAGTCCAGTCTGATGCTACGCCGTGGCTACAGCTATTCGCTGGGAGTCACCAATTCGGGGCAACTGGATATGGGGCTACTGTTTGTCTGTTATCAACATGATCTGGAAAAGGGCTTCCTGACGGTGCAAAAAAGGCTGAACGGCGAAGCGCTGGAGGAGTACGTCAAACCCATCGGCGGCGGTTATTTCTTTGCGTTACCGGGAGTGAAGGATACTGACGATTATCTGGGAAGGACGCTATTGCAGGTTTAATGTTTTTAGGCGGATAAGGCGTTCGTGCGCTGATGCCTGATGCGACGCTTGCGCGTCTTATCATGCCTACAATGGGTACCGGATTGGTAGGCTGGATAAGGCGTTTACGCCGCATCCGGCGTTCGTACTCCGGTGCCTGATGCTAGGGGGCTTGCACTCTGACTGTGGGCAGGAGCACACAGATTTCGCCCCAAATTGCTCGCCACTGTCATCTTTCCGATAGAAACTAATGTCACTAAATTGGTGTTTTATAGCTAAATATAGGTAAATATATTGTTGCAATGAATGTGAGATATGTTGTACTTATTTAAGTAACAGCGGTAGTTCCCGACAGTGATATTCAATCACTATGGAGATCGCGAATGATAACGTCCTGTTCTGGACAGGTTTTTGACAATCAACGCTCCACGATACGCGGAGATTTCTCCTCCGGTAGCCACTTCGTCACTCTGTATTTTCACCCACTTCCTTTCTTTATCTGTGTTACCGACGCCGTAAACGGTGCGCGTAGCCGTTTTCGGTGTTATTTCCGAAAGCAAACTATGGCTTACAAGGAAGCCAACCCTCTGATGTTCGTGCGCATAATCGTGCCGTCAACGGCACGTGTGATGAATACAAACAACTCAAGGTGCTCTCCATGGGAAGACAAAAAGCAGTGATCAAAGCTCGTCGCGAGGCAAAACGTGTGCTGAGACGGGATTCGCGCAGCCATAAACAGCGTGAAGAAGAATCGGTCACCTCGCTTGTGCAGATGAGCGGTGTAGAAGCCATTGGCATGGCTCGCGACAGTCGCGATACTTCGCCCATCCTCGCGCGAAATGAAGCGCAATTGCACTATCTGAAGGCTATTGAGAGTAAGCAACTGATATTTGCTACAGGTGAAGCCGGATGCGGCAAAACCTGGATCAGTGCGGCAAAAGCAGCAGAGGCCCTGATACATAAGGATGTCGACAGGATTATCGTCACCCGTCCAGTTCTGCAAGCCGATGAAGATCTTGGCTTCTTACCTGGCGATATCGCAGAAAAGTTTGCCCCTTATTTTCGCCCGGCCTATGACGTGCTGGTTCGGCGCTTAGGGGCTTCCTTTATGCAGTATTGCCTGCGACCGGAGATAGGGAAGGTAGAAATTGCGCCGTTCGCTTATATGCGAGGACGCACCTTTGAAAATGCAGTTGTCATTCTTGACGAAGCGCAGAATGTGACAGCCGCGCAAATGAAAATGTTTTTAACCCGCCTCGGGGAGAACGTGACGGTTATCGTCAACGGTGATATCACGCAATGCGATTTACCTCGCGGGGTACGCTCTGGCTTAAGTGACGCGCTGGAACGCTTTGAGGAAGATGAGATGGTTGGGATCGTCCGATTTGGAAAAGATGATTGCGTGCGTTCGGCGCTGTGCCAGCGGACGCTACGCGCTTACAGTTAATAAGGACGCCGTCTTCAAGGCCCGGGAAACCGGGCTTTGTATTATTTTACTAACAGAGGTGATTTGCGTACCGGGTTAATATTTAGGAGGCGCGGAATGACATCGACTTTGGGCGTACAGGTAAGCAGAAATGGCTCTTTTTTAGATACTCTTACAATGCATTTTTCGTCATAGCACCAAGCCAGTGTTACACCGCCAGAGTGAGGAGTTTTCCTTCCTGAAGCCAAAAGAGACCATTTTCATATCTTTTTTCAGCTATTTTACGTGTGCTGGAAGTCAGGTATCGATTTTGCTTATGGGCTTTAATGAGCAACGGGCCATAATTTGATTGACTGATTAACATTGAATATATGCCACAGGTTTTTATTTTTTAAGGAAAGGATTAGAAATGTAAGGCTCGTCTTAATTTATCCTTTTGCTAATGTTGTGTGTGTCGTTACTTTTCATTGAAAGCAAACTATAATGGCGAGACAGATATAGTCGTAATAATAAAAACATGATGCTAACTGTGTATTGATCGTTGAGTTGTTGGCCTGTAACACACTTCAACGAGTAACATTAGTAATGAAATATAATCAACATGGATAGGTGAAAACTAATTATGAGTTTTATGTCTTTTGTAACTTGCCTGGCAATTGCATTTATCGCCGGTTTTGTTGTTGCCAGGAGATTGATGCCCCGAAAAGCGGCCTCACCGATAATAATCACTACACCGAAACCGGTCCCTTCATCTGCAGCTTCCCCTCTTGCCAAACCGCCGACAAGGGGTTATACCCCGCAGAAAACCTATCGTGATTCTCGTTGGCAAGAACGAGACGAGTTATTTCAGGGAATGGTAGCCGAAGGTATTTTATTGGAAGGAAAAGAATGGCTAATTACGCGTTGTGAAAAAAACTATTTTGATAATTTGGAAAAATGGTTTGGGCATTATTGTCATATCCACTGTCAGGTTTCTTTGGGACGGTTAATCAATTTTCCGGAACAACCCGAGTTTAGCGAGGAAGAGAGAAAGCGTTTCTTTGCAATTTATAATGGCATGGCAATGGATTATGTTCTGGTTTCAAAGAAGAACAATAAAATAGTCTGTGTTATTGAACTGGATGATCCGAGTCATGAAAGGGCAGATCGTATTATTCGAGATCGTTGGCTGAATACGATTATGACTCTTGCCCAGGTTCCTTTTGTACGTGCTTCCGTCACTAAATTGGAGGAAATGCCTCCGGTCTGGGATACCCGTGACAAAATTCGTCCATTAGTCCCGACGGCAAAGAGTGAACCGTTACATTAACTAAGTACTCCGGTCGGGGCTTCTCATCCCCCCGGATGTGTGCAACATGCGAAAAAAAAGCCCGTACTTTCGTACGAGCTCTTCTTTAGAAGATGGCGGTGAGGGGGGGATTGACTCGCTTCGCTCGCCCTGCGGGCAGCCCGTTCACTGCGTTCGCGGTCTGTCCAACTGGCTGTCGCCAGTTGTCGAACCCCGGTCGGAGCTTCTCATCCCCCCCGGATGTGTGCAACATGCGAAAAAAAGCCCGTACTTTCGTACGAACTCTTCTTAAAATATGGCGGTGAGGGGGGGGATTGACTCGCTTCGCTCGCCCTGCGGGCAGCCCGTTCACTGCGTTCGCGGTCTGTCCAACTGGCTGTCGCCAGTTGTCGAACCCCAGTCGGGGCTTCTCATCCCCCCGGATGTGTGCAACATGCGAAAAAAAAGTCCGTACTTTCGTACGAACTCTTCTTAAAATATGGCGGTGAGGGGGGGATTCGAACCCCCGATACGTTGCCGTATACACACTTTCCAGGCGTGCTCCTTCAGCCACTCGGACACCTCACCATATTGTCGTTCCAGTGTCGCTGGAACGGGCGCTAATTTAGGGAAATCGTGCCCCAAGGTCAACTAACTTTTTCAAAAAATCGCGCGTTTATTCAAACTTCAATCAATATGCGGATTAAATAAACTAAATCTGCTTTTTTTGCCACCGGTAGGGGATTTGTTATGCTGGAGATCTTTGTAGATCATAACGATAAGTGCGAATAAATTTCGCGCAACGCTTCTCAGGAGTCAGTATGGATATCATCTTTTATCACCCAACGTTTGATACCCAATGGTGGATTGATGCGCTGGGCAAAGCTATTCCTCAGGCAAAAGTCAGAGCATGGAAAAGTGGAGATAATGAATCTGCCGATTGTGCTCTGGTCTGGCATCCTCCTGTTGAAATGCTGGCTGGGCGTGATCTTAAAGCGGTGTTCGCCCTCGGCGCAGGCGTTGATTCCATTTTGAGCAAGTTACAGGTACATCCTGAAATGCTGAAACCGTCTGTTCCGCTTTTCCGTCTGGAAGATACCGGTATGGGCGAGCAAATGCAGGAATATGCAGTCAGTCAGGTGCTTCATTGGTTCCGACGTTTTGACGATTATCGAATCCAGCAAAATTCTTCACATTGGCAACCTCTGCCTGAATATCATCGGGAAGATTTTACCATTGGCATCATGGGCGCAGGTGTGTTGGGCAGTAAAGTGGCACGGAGCTTACAAGCCTGGCGCTTTCCGTTGCGTTGCTGGAGTCGTAGCCATAAATCGTGGCCCGGTGTGCAAAGCTTTGCCGGACGTGGTGAACTGGAGGCGTTTCTGAGCCAGTGCCGTGTGCTGATAAATCTGTTACCAAATACCCCTGAAACAGTTGGCATTATTAATCGACAATTATTAAATCAGTTACCGGATGGCGCGTATCTTCTCAATCTGGCTCGTGGCGTCCATGTTGTGGAGGATGACCTGATTGCAGCGTTGGATAGCGGTAAGATTAGGGGAGCAATGCTGGATGTTTTTAATCGAGAACCTTTACCGACTGAAAGCCCGCTTTGGCAACATCCACGAGTGACGATAACGCCGCATGTTGCAGCTATAACCCGGCCCGCAGAAGCGGTGGCGTATATTTCACGCACTATTGAGCAGCTCGAAAGAGGAGAGGCGGTTAGCGGACAGGTCGACCGCGCCCGAGGCTATTAATCACGCCTTTCAACTAATAAAGCACCAGGATTCCTGCTATCCTTGGCGGGAATTGAACACAGGAGAGAGTTATGTATCCCGTCGACCTTCATATGCATACCGTTGCCAGTACACATGCATATAGTACATTAAGTGATTATATTGCCCAGGCCAAACAGAAGGGCATTAAACTTTTTGCGATTACCGATCATGGCCCGGATATGGAAGATGCGCCGCATCACTGGCATTTCATTAATATGCGTATCTGGCCGCGAGTGGTTGATGGGGTGGGGAGCCTGCGTGGTATTGAAGCCAACATTAAAAATGTTGATGGTGAAATTGACTGTAGTGGCAAGATGTTTGAGTCGCTGGATCTGATTATCGCTGGTTTTCATGAACCGGTTTTCGCGCCACATGATAAAGCCACCAATACCCGGGCTATGATTGCGGCTATGGCTAGCGGGCATGTGCACATGGTCAGCCATCCAGGAAATCCAAAGTATCCGGTTGATTTTAAAGCTATTGCTGAGGCCGCTGCGGAATATCAGGTGGCGCTGGAAATCAATAATTCTTCATTCTTACATTCGCGTAAGGGGAGTGAGGATAACTGCCGTGCGCTTGCTGCTGCTGTACGCGATGCCGGGGGCTGGGTGGCATTAGGATCGGATTCTCACACTGCATTTACGATGGGGGAATTTGAAGAGTGCCGTAAAATTCTTGACGCAGTAGATTTTCCACAAGAGCGCATTTTGAATGTTTCTCCGCGCCGCTTGCTGAGTTTCCTTGAATCTCGCGGTATGTCGCCGATTGCGGAATTTGCTGACTTTTAATTGTTATTAACGGAAATATATTAATGAACGAGTTTTCTATCCTGTGTCGTGTGCTGGGGTCACTCTATTATCGCCAACCGCAGGACCCTTTGCTGGTTCCTCTGTTTACCCTGATTCGTGAGGGAAAACTGGCTGCGAACTGGCCGCTGGAACAGGATGAGTTACTGGCGCGTTTGCAGAAAAGCTGTGATATGACACAAATTTCTACCGATTATAACGCGTTGTTTATCGGTGATGAATGCGCAGTACCTCCTTATCGCAGTACATGGGTTGAAGGCGCGACGGAAGCGGAAGTACGTACGTTCCTTTCTGAGCGCGGAATGCCGTTAGCAGATACGCCGGCTGATCACATCGGTACCTTATTGCTTGCCGCTTCATGGTTGGAAGATCAGTCAACGGAAGATGAGAGCGAAGCTCTGGAAACGCTGTTCAGTGAGTATCTGTTGCCCTGGTGCGGCTCATTTCTTGGTAAAGTTGAGGCTCATGCGACTTCACCATTCTGGCGGACTATGGCGCCGCTGACTCGCGATGCCATCAGCGCAATGTGGGATGAGCTTGAGGAAGAATCAGTGGAGTGAATGTGATCTATGTCACTCATAATTGCAACTTATAATTAGCTGTTGCACAAAATGTGTGTTCGCTCTCATTCATAGCCGCGTTTTCTGCTATCATGCGCGGCATGAACATTCTTCTTTCTATTGCAATCACAACAGGCATTCTCTCCGGTATTTGGGGATGGGTGGCTGTTTCCCTGGGCTTACTAAGCTGGGCTGGCTTTCTGGGCTGTACTGCCTACTTTGCTTGCCCGCAAGGCGGCCTGAAAGGGCTGGCGATCTCCGCTGCAACGCTGCTAAGCGGCGTGGTGTGGGCGATGGTCATTATTTACGGTAGCGCGCAGGCTCCCCATCTGGAAATCCTCGGTTATGTTATAACCGGTATCGTGGCTTTTCTGATGTGTATTCAGGCCAAACAAACGTTACTGTCATTTGTTCCGGGCACTTTTATTGGCGCGTGTGCGACTTTCGCCGGACAGGGGGACTGGAAACTGGTGCTCTCTTCTCTGGCGCTTGGTCTGCTGTTTGGTTACGCGATGAAAAACAGCGGCCTTTGGCTGGCTGCGCGTAGTGCTAAGCCCGATCAGCAAATAAAAAATAAAGCGTGAGGGGCTCTCACGCTTTAGTTTGAAAAGCCGGATTAAAATTCCGGCTTTTTTGTATCAGGATTCTGGTGGTACTGACATATGGCGGTATTTCACAAGAATGTCATTTTGCCGTTCTGCTTTGTTCTGCAAATCCCACAGGCCGCGGTCGATACCGTCGTTAATCAGGAAAATAACACCCGTTTCGATAGCCGACATCAGGCAGAGCATAACCGGTTCATTAGAGGTATAACCCACTTCACCTTCCAGCAACCGCTGGTAGTCGATAAAGCGGAAGACTCCCGCCTGAACTTCATAAGAAAGAATCGTTTTACTGGTGTTCACCGAAGAGAGGACCTCTCCGGTACTCACATTGACGACGCGCAGGTTCACCGCAATCTGATCAAGTTGGTATTGCGTGTCGGCACCGATACCAAAATATCTTGCCCCAACGCCACCGGACTTAACGTTGCTTTCATAACCAATAATCGAACCTTCAACCATGATATTCGCTGCCGTCAGAGATTGAAGGGGGATGCGGTTATTGACAGCAACGGTGCCATTTTCTTGTGCTGCACGAATAATCTTGCGTTCGTTAAGCAGGTTTTGTAAGCCCTGACGCTCCAGCGGTATAAACCAGCGAGAATCTTTCAACGCCGTTACCAGCATTGCTGTGGCACTTTGTGGAACGGCAGTGGAGAAGTTACTCGCCGGGTAGGGTTTAAATTGCCCGGTTTCGTCCTGAATATTGTATACCGAGACAAAGATCTTACCCGTTGGCGCTGGCAAGTGGGTTAAATCTTTGTAGCTCTGAGCCCGTGGCATTAATGTTGGTTTGGCGGCTTCTTTTGGTGGGGCGGTTAAGCATCCGCTCAGCAACATGACTGCAACCAAAACAAATAAGCGCTGCATGATTATTTTCCTTATGAAGCTGGGGCTTAAAAATCGGTTGAGTTATTTTGTAAACCCGAAACCTGAATGGTCGAAGTTTTTCCGGTCTTACGATCTGTCACATTCAACTGTAATTGACTATCCCGGTTGGCAATGTCGACAATATAATCATTGGTCACCATGCGCCCCGGCTTGCCGGTATTAATATTGGACAGCAGTCCACCTAAAATTTGTGACTGAATGGCCTGAGTAAAGTTGTCTAATGCCGATGGCGTTTCGATGCCATAGTCATCGTTATAGCTCGGATCTTTGTACGAGTTCTGCGCCTGGGCGCTATTTAGTAAAAAAGCACCGTTATTCGGGTTACCACCAAAATTGGGATTACGGAACTGGAAGGTCATATTTCCTGCCCAACTTAATGGCGAAATAAGCATGAGTAGAACTACTGCATGTTTGACACGCATTGCAGCCTCCGAACAATTTTTATTTAAAATTCATCGTGCGCCAAATCGCCCGTGCTCAATAACGCCTGATTAATCTGGCGACGATTTAGTGCTTCTTCAGTTTGCGCCAGTGCAAAGACAACAGTTTTCTCGAAGTCTCTTTTCAACGGGAATAAAAATGTCTGGAAAATAACGTCCTGATTCACCGTTATTGTGATCCAACTTCCCCATCGTGCACTGGGTCTTTCGTTAATCGTTAAATTACCGGTGTAGTTACTTTCCCATTTATCACTAAAGGCACGATAAAAATCGTGGCCAATAGATGAAACAGTATGGTCAGTTAACAACCCCGGTACTTCCACCTCTACGGCGTGAAGATTCCCAGCGGCAAACAGAAATTCTGCTGCCACAATCCAGCGTAAATAACGTTTCATGGCTTTATCGCCTGAGGTTATCGTTTGCCCATGAGACCGCCTGAGTCCGGTTTTTTACAGCTATCTTCTTGAAAAGATTATAAAGATGTGTTTTTACCGTATTTTCACTAATGAACAATGAACGAGCGATCTCGTTATTAGAAGCGCCGATACGCAGCTTATTCAGGATCTCTTTTTCCCTATGAGTAAGGAGGGCTGATTCCGTGCTGTTATAACGATAATTACCGGAGTGTGTAATCAGGTAACTGGCAAGCTTTTGCGTAAAGTAGCATTCACCGCGTAAGACGCCTTGCAACCCATTGACTACGCGTTCTTCATCTTCCATGGCATAAAAAACACCGTTGATATGAGGCCAGTTTTCAATGTCACGGTACGGGTAATCGTCCGGTGTGTTTAACAACAATGTTTTGATATTGTTGTTTTTTCTGCTTAACGTATCCTGCCAGTAATGGATGAGTTTTTTATCCGCTTCCATCATATCCAGCAGAATAATGCAACCAGAAGATATATCGTCCAGAGAACGTTGAATATTATGTAGTTTTCCTGCGATTGCCAGCGATTGTTTCAAATGCTGCAATAATGCTGTCGCCTGCAAGGATGGTTTAGTAATTAACAATAATGTATGACCATGAATACTATGGACTTCATTAAACATGATGAAACCCCGCTTTTTATTGATCGCACATCTGACAGCTACCCCTATAAAATAGAGGTACCAGAAGTACTGACAGATGCTGCACTGCTGTGTGTAGTAATAAATCAGCCCTAAATGGGTAAAATATAAAACTAATGGATTACATCTGATTTCAATCTAGCCATTACAAATCTTAAAGCAAGTGTTAAACGTGTAACAAAATGTGATTTCATATATTAAAATGTTAACAGTAAGGTTTTGTTGAGTTTAGAAATGATAGAAAAGTTGTACATTCTGATTTTACTGCACAATTTTAAAAAGTCATACAAATGATGCTAAGTTACTAATTATGCATGTTAAAATTATTTATTTATAGTTCTTCCGTTGCACAGTAATTTTTTATTTTTCCCTATGGCTCCCATGGATAAATTTTTGCTGTAAAAAGACGATGTTTGTCACGGCTTGTCAGAGAAACATATCAGACTCACCTTTGTAGACCACGAGGTGAGCCTGTCTGTTGATTTTTCGGCGCCAAGAAACCGGGATTTAAAAGTAAGCGAAATATTTTTTGCGTAAATAACAGCGTATTTACGCGATATTTAATACTTTGGTATGAACAATAAAATCAAAATACAACTTGTTGGTGAGTTATTTAAAATATTTCCGCAGACATACTTTCCATCGTAACGCGGCGTTAACAAAAAACGTTTTGCGTTAACAACCAAGTTGAAATGATTTAATTTTCTTAAATGTACGACCAGGTCCAGGGTGACAACATGAAAAACAAATTGTTATTTATGATGTTAACAATACTGGGTGCGCCTGGGATTGCAGCCGCAGCAGGTTATGATCTGGCTAACTCAGAATATAACTTTGCGGTAAATGAATTGAGCAAGTCTTCATTTAATCAGGCAGCCATAATTGGTCAAACTGGTGCTAATAATAGTGCACAGTTGCGGCAGGGAGGTTCCAAACTTTTGTCGGTTGTTTCGCAAGAAGGTAATAGCAACCGGGCAAAGATTGACCAAACAGGAGATTATAACTTTGCATATATTGATCAGGCGGGCAATGCCAACGATGCCAGTATTTCGCAAGGTGCATATGGTAATACTGCAATGATTATCCAGAAAGGTTCTGGTAATAAAGCAAATATTACTCAGTATGGTACTCAAAAGACGGCAATTGTAGTGCAGAGACAGTCGCAAATGGCTATTCGCGTGATACAACGTTAATTTCCATACGACTTTTAAATCAATCCGATGGGGGTTTTACATGAAACTTTTAAAAGTAGCAGCAATTGCAGCAATCGTATTCTCTGGTAGCGCTCTGGCAGGTTCTATTCCTCAGTACGGCGGCGGCGGCAACCACGGCGGTGGTGGTAATAACAGCGGCCCGAATTCAGAGTTGAATATTTATCAGTACGGTGGCGGTAACTCTGCTGTTGCTCTGCAAGCTGATGCCAGAAATTCCGATCTGACCATTACCCAGCACGGCGGCGGTAACGGTGCAGATGTTGGACAAGGTTCTGATGACAGCTCAATCGATCTGACTCAGCGTGGTTTCGGTAACAGCGCGACTCTTGATCAGTGGAATGGTAAAGATTCTACTATGACCGTTAAACAGTTCGGTGGCGGTAACGGTGCTGCTGTTGACCAGACTGCATCTAACTCCAGCGTTAACGTAACCCAGGTTGGCTTTGGCAACAACGCGACTGCCCATCAGTACTAATACAAAATTTGTATGACAGAAAACAGGGCGGAAGCCCTGTTTTTTTCGGGAGAAGAAGATGAACGCGTTATTACTCCTTGCGGCACTTTCCAGCCAGATTACCTTTAATACGACCCAGCAAGGCGACATGTACACCATTGTTCCTGAAGTTACACTGACACAGTCTTGCTTGTGTCGGGTACAAATTATGTCTTTACGTGAAGGCAGTTCTGGACAAAGTCAGACGAAGCAAGAAAAGACCCTCTCATTGCCCGCTAATCAACCCATTGCTCTGACGAAGTTGAGTTTAAATATTTCCCCGGACGATCGCGTGAAAATTGTCGTGACGGTGTCCGATGGACAGTCGCTTCATTTATCACAACAATGGCCACCCTCTTCAGGATCGTCTTAATACACTGATATAGTGGATATTAAGTAAACTGGAAGAGAATGGTCTAATGCGAATCGGACAATCTGAATGCATGGACAACACAGCCTCAAGGATGATTAATCATTGAGGAAGTATAAAAGATGTACAGATCGTTCTTAAATACCCTTATTCTCGGTAGCCTGTTTTTCTCTTTCTTTACAATCGCTGGTAACAATGTGCAAGGTGGTGTTATCCATTTTCACGGCGAAATAGTGGAGCCCGCATGTGAACTCAGCGCTATGCATGTCCCCGTAAAAATAACCTGTATGCAGAATGGGG